>JAPLAT010000570.1 GCA_026393175.1 Pseudonocardiales bacterium | reverse complement strand
CGCCCCGGTCGCGGTGCCGCCGCAGCCGGAGCCCGCCCCGGCCACCACCCGCACCCGCCGCACGCGGCGTGCGGCGTCCCGGCCCGCCGGCCCGCCGCCGGGCACCGAGGAGTCCGCCGGGGACCCGGTGTGACAACCCCGGACCCCCTTCCGTACCCTGGGACACCTGCGCCGCGTCCCGTGCCCCTCGCCGGGCACACCGAGAGCCGCGGCCCGCGTCCCCCGAGCTTCAGGAGCAGTGCGTCCATGTACGCGATCGTCAAGACCGGCGGCAAGCAGTACAAGGTGGCCGTCGACGACGTGCTCACCGTCGAGAAGATCGACGGCGAGCCCGGCGCGAAGGTCACCCTCCCGGCCCTGCTGCTGGTGGACGGCGAGGACGTCGTCTCGGATGCCGCCGCCCTCGCGAGCGCCGCGGTGACCGTCTCGGTCGTCGAGCACACCAAGGGTCCGAAGATCCGGATCCACAAGTTCAAGAACAAGACCGGGTACCACAAGCGTCAGGGGCACCGTCAGCCGCTGACGAAGGTCCAGGTCACCGGCATCTCGAAGTAAGGGAGACGCAGCCATGGCACACAAGAAGGGTGCGTCCAGCTCGCGCAACGGGCGCGACTCCAACGCACAGCGCCTCGGCGTGAAGCGCTTCGGCGGCCAGGCCGTCGGCGCGGGCGAGATCCTCGTCCGCCAGCGCGGCACGAAGTTCCACCCCGGCAGCGGCGTCGGCCGCGGCGGCGACGACACGCTGTTCGCGCTGGTCGAGGGCGCCGTCGAGTTCGGTTACACCAAGGGCCGCAAGGTCGTGAACGTGGTTCCGGTGCAGGCCTGAGGTCTGCACCGCCCCGACGGCGGGCCGCCCTCACCGGGTGGCCCGCCGTTCGTCTGTGAAGAGGTAGGAATGTCCAGGTTCGTCGACCGCGTGGTGTTGCACGCCACCGCCGGGGCGGGCGGCAACGGCTGCGCCTCGGTGCACCGTGAGAAGTTCAAGCCGCTCGGCGGTCCGGACGGCGGCAACGGGGGCCGGGGCGGCTCGGTCGTCCTCGTCGTCGACCCGGGCGTGCACACGCTGCTGGACTTCCACCACCGTCCGCACGCCATGGGCCGCAACGGCAAGCAGGGCCAGGGCGGGTTCCGGGCCGGCGCGAACGCCGAGGACGTCGAGCTGCTGGTGCCCGACGGCACCGTCGTGTTCACCCCCGAGGGCGAGATCGTCGCCGACCTGGTCGGCCCGGGCACCCGGTTCGTCGCCGCCGAGGGCGGGCGCGGCGGGCTGGGCAACGCGGCGCTGGCGTCGGCGGCCCGCAAGGCGCCCGGCTTCGCCCTGCTCGGCGAGCCCGGCGAGCAGCGCGACCTCGTGCTGGAGCTGCGCTCCCTCGCCGACGTCGGGCTGCTCGGCTTCCCGTCGGCGGGCAAGTCCTCGCTGGTCGCGGCGCTGTCCGCGGCCCGTCCCAAGATCGCCGACTACCCGTTCACCACGCTGGTGCCCCAGCTGGGCGTCGTCACGGCGGGGGAGCAGGTCTTCACCGTCGCCGACGTGCCCGGCCTCATCCCGGGGGCGTCGCAGGGCCGCGGGCTGGGGCTGGACTTCCTGCGCCACATCGAGCGCTGCTCCGTGCTCGTGCACGTCGTCGACTGCGCCACGTTCGAACCCGGCCGCGACCCCGTCGCCGACGTCCGGGCGCTGGAGGAGGAGCTCGCCCGCTACACCCCCGCGCTGGGCGGCGACCTCGCCGACCGGCCGCGGCTGATCGCGCTGAACAAGGTGGACGTGCCCGACGCCGCCGACCTGGCCGACCTCGTCGCCGCCGACCTGACCGCCGAGTTCGGCTGGCCGGTGCTGCGGATCTCCACGGCGAGCCGGGTGGGCCTGCGCGAGCTGACCTTCGCCATGGCCGAGCAGGTGGCCGCGCACCGGGCGGCGCAGCCCGTGGCCGAGGCCACCCGGGTCGTGCTGCGGCCCACCGCGGTGGACGACAGCGGGTTCACCGTCGAGGACGACCCGGAGGTCGAGGGCGGCTTCGTCGTCCGCGGCGCCCGTCCGGAGCGCTGGATCCGGCAGACCTCGTTCGACAACGACGAGGCCGTCGGCTACCTCGCCGACCGGCTCGCCCGCCTCGGCGTCGAGGACGCGCTGGCCAAGGCTGGCGCGCGGCCCGGCTCGCCGGTCACGATCGGCGACGTCACCTTCGACTGGGAGCCCTCCACCCCGGCCGGCGTCGCCGTGCTGATGTCCGGGCGCGGCACCGACCGCCGCCTGGAGTCCGACGAGCGGATCAGCGCCGCCGAGCGCAAGGCGGCCCGGCAGGCCCGCCGGATCCCCCGGACGGACGCCGAGCTCGCCGACGGATCGTGACCGCGCAGCCGACACCCGCGTCGCAGCGGGGTGACACCGCTCCGATCCCGTCGCAGCAGGGTCACCCCGCCGCGGTCGGGAACGGCCCGACGCGGGTCCTGCTCGGGACGGCGCGGCGGGTCGTCGTCAAGGTCGGGTCGTCGTCGCTGACGTCGCTGGCCGGCGGGCTGGACCCGGCCCGGCTCGACGGCCTGGTCGACGCGCTGGCCGCCCGGCGTGCGGCGGGCTCACAGGTGGTGCTCGTGTCGTCGGGGGCGATCGCGGCCGGGCTGGCCCCGCTCGGGCTGCCCCGCCGCCCCCGCGACCTGGCCACCCAGCAGGCCGCGGCGTCGGTCGGGCAGCTGCTGCTCGCCCAGGCCTACGGGGCCTCGTTCGCCCGGCACGGCCAGGCCATCGGGCAGGTGCTGCTCACCGCCGACGACATGGTGCGCCGCGCCCACTACCGCAACGCCCAGCGCACGCTGGAGCGCCTGCTCGGGCTGGACGTGCTGCCGGTGGTGAACGAGAACGACACCGTCGCCACCGACGAGATCCGGGTGGGCGACAACGACCGGCTCGCGGCGCTGGTCGCGCACATCGTGGGCGCCGACGCGCTCGTGCTGCTCTCCGACGTCGACGGCCTCTACGACGGCGACCCGCGGCGCCACGGTGCCCGGCTGCTCGCCGAGGTCGACGGCCCCGCGGACCTCGACGCGGTCCGGGTCGCCCGGCCGGGTGCGGCGAGCCTCGGCACCGGCGGCATGTCCACCAAGATCACGGCGGCGACGATGGCCGCCGCGTCGGGCGTGCCGGTGCTGCTGGCGTCGGCGGCCCAGGTCGGCGCCGCCCTGGACACGGCGCCGGAGGGCCCGCGCGTCGGCACGGCGTTCCGGCCGTCGGGGCGGCGGATGTCGGCGCGGCGGTTCTGGCTGCTGCACGCCGCCGACGTCCGCGGCCGCCTCGACCTGGACGAGGGCGCCGTCGCCGCGGTGATCGGTCGGCGGCGCTCGCTGCTCGCCGCCGGCATCCACGGCATCTCCGGGGACTTCGTGGCCGGCGACGTCGTCGACCTCGTCGGCCCGCACGGGGTGGTCGTCGCGCGGGGTGTGGTGGGGTACGACGCGGCCGAGCTGCCGGCGCTGATCGGCCGCCGCTCCCGCGAGCTGCCCCCTGAGCAGCGCCGCGAGGTCGTCCACGCCGACGACCTGGTCCCGCTGGCCTGAGCGCGCCCGACTCGCGCACGGCCAGGCCCCGACTCGCGCACGCTGAGACCCCGACTCACGCACGGCCAGGCCCCGACTCGCGGGGGGCCCGCGAGTTGGGGTGTGGGCGTGTGCGAGTTGCGCGGGGGCCCGGGCGCGGGACACTGCGCGCGTGTCCGCCGCCGACCGTGCCCGTGCGAGGCTGGTCGACGCGCTCGTCTCCAGCGGGCGGATCCGCAGCGCGGCGGTCGCCGAGGCCTTCCGCGCGGTGCCCCGCCACCTGTTCCTGCCCGGCCGCACCCTCGCCGCGGCCTACGCCGACGACGCCGTCGCGGTGCAGCACGTCGGAGGCGTCGCGACCAGCTCGGCCTCCCAGCCGTCGATGGTGGCGATCATGCTGGAGCAGCTGGACCTGCGCCCCGGGCAGCGGGTCCTGGAGATCGGCGCGGGCACCGGCTGGAACGCCGGGCTGATGGCGCACCTCGTGGGCCCGGCGGGGGCGGTCGTGTCGGTCGACATCGACGCCGACCTCGTCCGCGGCGCGGTGGAGCACCTGGCCGCCGCGGGGGTGTCCGGGGTCGTGCTGGTCACCGGCGACGGGGCGCGCGGCCACCTCCCCGGCGCCCCCTACGACCGGATCGTGCTCACCGTCGGGAGCGCGGACGTCCGCCCGGAGTGGGTCGCCCAGCTCGCGCCCGGCGGACGGCTGCTGCTCCCGCTCGACCTGCGCGGCAGCCAGGTCTCCGTCGCGCTCGACCTGGCCCCGGACGGGGTGCTGCACAGCCGCTCGGTACGCAGCTGCGGGTTCATCCGGCTGCGCGGGGCGGCCGCGGCCCCGGGCGACACGAGCGTGCCGCTGCCCGGCGGGGCCCGCCTCGACCTCCCCGCGGACGCCGCCCGGCCCGACGCCGCCCGCATCGACCCCGCCGCGCTCGGCGCGGCGCTGGCCGCCCCCGGCCCGCCCGTCCCCTCGCCGGTGGAGCTCGACCCGGCCGACCTGTGGGACGGCTTCGGGCTGTGGCTCGCGCTGACCGAGCCCGGGGCCGCGCGGCTGGTCAGCGGACCGGCCGTCGCGGACGTGGACCTCGTCCTCCTCGACGGCACCGGGACGGGCCTGGCCCGGGTGCGCCCGGGGGGCGGGCCGGCGGTCGTGGTGCCGTGCGGGCCCGGAGCGGACGGGCCGGGAACGGACGGGCCCGCCGGGCGGATGCTCCCCGCCCTCGCGGGATGGGCCGACGCCGGCCGGCCCGGTGCGGCCGACTGGACGCTGACCGTGCACCGCGGCCCGCCGCCGGCCGGGGCCGATTCGCGGGTGGTGGTCCTGCCGCACGCCCACGTCGTCTGCGCACCGGGCCGGTGACGGGGGAGGATCGCGGCATGCGCATCCTGCTCCTCACGGCCGGAAGTCGGGGCGACGTCGAGCCGTTCCTGGCCCTGGCCCGGCGTGCGGCCGCGGACGGCCACGAGGTGCGCCTCGGTGTCACGAGGGAGTTCCTCGACCAGGTCGGGGCGGCCGGGATCGACGTCGCGCCGCTGGACGGGGACTACAGCGCGCTCGTCGCGGCGCAGGGCGTGTCCCCGCTCGCCGCGCTGCGCTCGTACCGCAGCACCGTGGCGCCGATGCTCGCCGCGATCCTCCGCTCGGCGGCCCGCGCGGCGATCGCCCACCGGCCCGACGTGATCGTGTACCACCCCAAGGTGCTCTCGGCCCGGCTCGCCGCGGCCCGCCTCGACGTGCCGCACGTGCTGGCCGAGATCGTCCCGACCCTGACCCCGACCCGGGAGTTCCCCGCCGCCGGGGTCGTGGCGCGTGACCTGGGGCCGCTCAACCGCTGGACCTACGCCGCCACCCGCGCCGCCGGGGCGGCGCTCGCGGGGCCGCTGCGCGACGTCCGAGCCGAGCTGGGCCTGCCACGCCGCGGCGCCCTGCCCGACCCGGCGCTGTCGCTCGTTCCGGTGAGCCCGGCGCTGCTGCCCCGCCCCGCGGACTGGCCGGCGACGACCGTGCTCACCGGGGCGTGGGCCGCCGCAGGCGACCCGCCCGCCCCCGATCCCGAGCTCGACGCGTTCCTCGCCGCGGGCGACGTGGTGCAGGCCGGATTCGGGTCGATGGCCTCCGGCGACGCCGAGGCCCGTGGGCGGGCCGTGGTCGACGCGGTGCGCCGGTCGGGCCGGCGGGCCCTCGTGGTCACCGGGTGGGGCGGGCTGGCGGCGGTCGCCGGGCCGGGCGTGCTCGTGCGCCGCGCCGTCCACCACGCGACCGTGCTGCCCCGGTGCGCCGCCGCCGTGCACCACGGGGGCGCGGGCACCGTGCACGCCGTGGTGCGGGCCGGACTGCCGTCCGTGACCGTGCCGTTCCTCGCGGACCAGCCGTTCTGGGGCGCCCTGCTGGAGCGCCGCGGTCTGGGGTCAGCGCCGCTGCCGGCCCGCGGGCTCGCCGCCGATCGGCTCGCCGCGCGCCTGGACGCGCTGCCCGGGCCCGGCGCCGTCCGGGCCGTGGCCGCCGCGATGGCGGGGGAGGACGGCTGCGGTGAGGCGCTGCGGGCCCTCGCCCGGCTCGGCTGAGCCGGGCGAGGGTGCGGCTCAGCCCGCCGGCTCCAGCACGACGAGCGGGATCTCGCGGGTGGTGCGCCTCTGGTACCCGGCGTAGTTCGGGTACCTCCCGGCGATCCGCGGCCACAGCTGCGCCCGCTCGTCCGGCCCGACGATCCGCGCGTGCATCGGGGTGCGCGGGCCGCCCTTCATCGAGACCTGCACCTCCGGGTGCGCACGCAGGTTGAGGAACCACGCGGGGTGCCGGTCGTCGCCGCCGCGGGAGGCGACGATCACGGGGTGGCCGTCGACCTCCAGCGGCGCGGTGAGCATCACCGACCGGGCCTCGCCCGACCTGCGGCCGACCGTCGTGAGCTCCAGGACGGGCATCCCCAGCGCGTCGTAGCCGACCCGTCCGCGGGTGACCGCCAGCAGCAGCCGGTGCGCGCCGTTCATCGCCTTCAGGGCCAGGTCGTGGGGCATCCCGCCACCCTATCCGGCCTGCGCGAGCGCCAGCGGCAGCACCGCGGACGCGCCGGCGCGGCGCAGCAACCGGGCCGCCACCGTCATCGTCCAGCCGGTGTCGATCACGTCGTCGACCAGCAGCACCGGCCCGGCGGGGAGCTCGAACGCCGGTTCCTCGAAGGCCGACCACACCGCGGCGAGGCGCTGCGCGGAGTTGGCGTGCTCGCCCGGCCGCTCCCCGCGCGGGACGAGCGTGCCGAGCAGCGGGAGCCTGCCGATGTCGGAGATCCGCCGGGCGAGGTGGTCGAGCTGGTGGGGGCGGGTGCGCGAGCCGACGCCGACGACGCCGACGGGCCGCTCCTCCCAGCCCCAGCCGGCCAGCACCCGCACGACGGCGTCGAGCACGTCCTTCGGGACCGGGGCGTCGGGCGCCGGCTCGGTGGGCGACCCGACCAGCTCGCGCAGCCGGGTGCCCCAGCCGATGTCGGAGAGCCGCCCCACGACCCGGCCCGGCTCGGCGAGCTCGTCGGCCTTGAGCCGCCCGGAGACCGGGACGCCGAGCTCGCCCATCCCGCTGGGCCACTGCTTGCGCGGCGCGACCTGCACCCCGGGCCGGGAGATGCGCTCGGCGGCCGCCTCCGCCGCCCCGGCGTCGACGTCGGTGCTCCAGGCCGGGGTGGTGCACACGTCGCAGCGCCCGCACCTCTCGGCGTGCGGGTCGTCGAGCTGGCGGCGCAGGTAGACCAGCCGGCACTCGGTGGTGTCGAGGTAGTCGAGCATCGCCCGCTGCTCGGCCCGGCGGGCCTCGGCGATCCGCTGGTGCCGCTCGCGGTCGTAGACCCACTCCTGCCCGGTGCCGACCCACCCGCCCTTGACCCGCTTCGCGGCGCCGTCGGAGTCGAGCACCTTGAGCAGCATCTCCAGCCGGGTGCGGGACAGGTCGACGCGCGTCTCGATCGCGGCGGTGGACAGCGGCTCCCCGTCGACGGAGTCCGACAGCACGCCGAGCGTCTGGCGCACCAGCGGCTCGGGCGGGAAGGCCAGCGAGGCGAAGTAGCGCCAGATGTCCTGGTCCTCGTGGCCGGGCAGGAGGACCACCTCGGCCCGCTCGACGGCACGCCCGGCGCGGCCGATCTGCTGGTAGTAGGCCACCGGGGAGGCGGGGGCGCCCAGGTGCACGACGAACCCCAGGTCGGGCTTGTCGAACCCCATGCCCAGCGCGCTCGTGGCGACCAGGCACTTGACGCGGTTGGCCAGCAGGTCGCCCTCCGCGGCCAGCCGCTCCTCCGGCTCGGTCTTGCCGGTGTAGGACGCGACGGGGAAGCCGCGCTCGCGCAGGAAGTCGGCCACCTCCTCGGCGGCCTGGATCGTCAGCGTGTAGACGATGCCCGCGCCGGGCAGCGCGTCGAGGTGCGCGGCGAGCCAGCCCAGGCGGTCGGCCGCCGTGCGGAGCTTCACGACCGACAGGCGCAGGCTCTCCCGGTCCAGCGAGCCGCGCAGGACCAGCGTGTCCGCCGCGCCGTCCCCGGCGGCCGCGCCGGGGCGCAGGCCCAGCTGCTCGGTGACGTCGACGACGACCCGGTCGTTCGCCGTGGCCGTGGTGGCGAGCACCGGGATGCCGTCGGGCAGCTCGGCGATGAGCGCGCGCAGGCGCCGGTAGTCGGGCCGGAAGTCGTGGCCCCAGTCGGAGATGCAGTGCGCCTCGTCGACGACGAGCATTCCCGCGGTGGCCGTGAGCCGGGGCAGGACGCGGTCGCGGAAGTCGGGGTTGTTCAGCCGCTCCGGGCTGACCAGCAGCACGTCCACCTCCCCGGCCGCGACGGCGTCGTAGGTGCGCTCCCAGTCGGCGGTGTTCGCGGAGTTGACCGTGGCGGCGCGGATGCCGGCGCGGGCGGCGGCGTCGATCTGGTTGCGCATCAGCGCCAGCAGCGGCGACACGATGACGGTGGCGCCCGCGCCCGCCTCCCGCAGGAGCGCCGTGGCGACGAAGTACACCGCCGACTTGCCCCAGCCGGTGCGCTGCACGACCAGGGCCCGGCGGCGCTGCGCGACCAGTGCGTGGATCGCCGTCCACTGGTCCTCGCGCAGCCGGGCCCCCGGCCCGGCGAGGGTGCCGAGGATCTTCTCGGCGCGGTCGCGGAGTGCCGTCTCGGTGGTGGTCATGCGCCCATGGTGGACCGCACCCCTGACAGCTCCGGCACGGCACCGGCATCCCTCGTGCGCCACGGCGACGCCGCGCACCGGCGACGTCGTCGTGGTCGACGGTGCACTGGATGTGGTGCGCCGCGCCCGGCGGTCCCCGGCGCCCCGCCCGACCCTGTCGGACCCGGCCCGGTCGGCGCTACCGTGGCGTTCGTGGACGCGGGCCGGGCGCCGTCGCCGCCGACTCCGCTGCTGGGGCGGGAGCGCGAGCTGGCAGCCGCGCGCGGCCTGCTCGACGGGCACCGCGTGGTCACGATCGTCGGCACCGGCGGTTGCGGGAAGACCCGGCTGGCGGTGGAGATCGCGGAGGCGACCGACGGCGCGGTGTTCGTCGACCTGTCCCCGCTCACCGACCCGGAGCTGGTCCTCCCGACGGTGGCCCGGGCGCTCGGACTGCGCGAAGCGGGACCCTCACCACTGGTGGGGACGCTTCTGCGGCACCTGCGGGACCGGGCGGCCGTCCTGGTCCTGGACAACGTCGAGCAGGTCGTCGAGGCGGCGGCCGCGGTCGCCGATCTCCTGGCCCGCTGCCCGGGTGTGCGGGTGCTCGCCACCAGCCGGTGCCCGCTGCGCATCCCCGGCGAGCACCTGCTGCCGCTGACCCCGTTGCCGGTGCCACCGGCCGGAACCGGGCGCGGGCGCACGGTCCCCAGCGTCGCGCTGTTCGTCGACCGCGTGCGCGCCGCCCAGCCGGACTTCGTCCTCACCCCGCACACGGAGCCGGTCGTCGCCGACATCTGCCGTGCCCTGGACGGGCTGCCGCTGGCGCCGGAGCTCGCCGCCGCCCAGGTCCGGGCCCACGGGCTGACCGAGGTGCTGGAGCGCACCCGCCGGCAGCTCGACGGGCCCGCACCGCTGCGGCGCGGCACCGCCGACCGGCACCGCAGCCTCGACAGCGCACTCGACTGGAGCGTCGCGCTGCTCGACGAGGAGGCCGTGACGCTGTTGCGGAGGCTGTGGGTGTTCGCGGGCGGCTGGACGGCGGCGGCGGCGCAGCGGGTGTGCGGCACACCGGGGACCGACGCCCGGCCGGCGCTGGCGATGCTCGTCGAGCACTCGCTGGTCGAGGCGGTCCACCGGGACGCCGGCGTGCGGTACCGGATGCTGGAGACCGTGCGGCGCCACGCGGAGAACCTGCCCCGCGGGCCCGGTGACGACGAGGTGGTCGAGCGGCACGCGCAGTGGTGCCGGGAGATGGCGGCGGGCGTCGACGCCTGCCCGGGCCCGGACGAGATCGCCGTGACCGACGCTGCGGAGGCCGAGATCGACAACCTCCGGGCGGCCCTGGACCGCTGCCCCCGGGTCGCGACCGGGCTGCGCACCGCGGCCGACCTCTACTACCTGTGGGACATCCGCGGCTACCTCGGCGAGGGCCGCCGTCGGCTACAGGGCCTGCTCGACCGGCCCGACGCCGTGGACCACCCGGTCGAACGCCAGGCCGCGCTGCAGGCTGTCGCCTTGCTGCAGCTCTGGCAGGACGAGCCGGTCGCGGCCCGTGCGACGCTGTGGGAGGCGGCGGCGCTCGCCGAGCGCAACGGTGACCCCGGCGGCTGGGCCTGGTGCGCGGGGAACCTGGGCATCGCGCACTTCGCGACCGGTGAGGTCGACGCGGTCGCGGAGACGGTCGAGCGCGGCCGGGAGCTGGCCCGTGCCGTCGGCGGCCAGCCGCTGTGGCGCACGACGTGCGGGCTGGCACTGGTGCGCCAGGGCCAGGGCCGCACGGACGAGGCGCGGGCGCTGATGGAGGAGTTCGCCCGGCTCACCCGCGCGACCGGGTGGGGGTCGGCCAAGGCGGCCTACTTCCTCGGCTGGTTCGCCTTCCTCGACGGTGACCTGGACGAGGCGGCCGCGCTGTTCGCTGCCGGTGCTGCTGCGTTCGAGCGCATCGGTGACCACCGCTCGCTCCCGGACTGTCGCGACGGGCTGGCATGTGTCGCCGCCGCCCGCGGCGCGGACGCGGACGCGCTGGACCTGCTGGCCTCGGCGGACGCCCTGCGGGACCGCAGCGGCGCCCGCCGCAGCCCCTACCTGCAGGTGCACCGCGACCGCGCCGTCGAGCGCGTCCGGGCAGGCGCTCTCGCGCCACGGGGGGTCACCACCCGCGAGTACCAGGTCGCCCGCCTGGTCGCGGCCGGCCTCACCAACCGGCAGATCGGCGGGCGGCTCGGGATCAGCGAGCGCACCGCGGAGCGGCACGTCGAGAACCTGCGTACCAAGCTCGGTGTCGGCACCCGGGCTCAGGTGGCGGCATGGGTAGCGGCGGTACCCACACCGCCCGGCGAGCCGGTGGCGGCCGTCACGGATACCGGCGTCACCCGATCCCCGGTTGGCTGATCGAGCACCCGATCCCCGACCGAACGAGGACCCGATGAGCCTCTCCACGGACCGCCGCACCACCGACCAGAGCCCTGTCGTCGCCGTCGTCGACGAGGCGTACCAGGCCTTCACGCGCCGCGACATCGCTGCCGTCGTGGCGCTGCTCGACCCGCAGGTCGCCTGGACCGAGGCGGCCGGCAGCGCCTACGCCGGCACCCACGTCGGTCCCGACGCGGTGGTGCAGGACGTGTTCGCCCGGATCGGTGAGGACTGGACGAGCTTCGTCCCGACGCCGTCGGAGTTCTTCGACTGCGGGTCGACCGTGATCGTGCTGGGTACCTTCGACGGGGTGCACCGGGTCACCGGCGCGGCGATGACCTCGCGTTTCGCGCACTTCTTCCGGCTCGCCGACGGGCGGGTCACGGCCTTCGAGGCCGTCAACGACACCTACCCCGTACGGCGGGCGATGGGCGAGCCCACCGGAGAATGACGGGCACGGCTCGCAGGCCCAGTCGGCGACCGCTGCGTGTGCCGGTCGTTGCGGTGACGCACGACCGGTTCGTCCGCGGCCGGTCGTAACAAGGCGTGATGATGTCATGGTCACGGCGTCGGGCCACGTAGTCACAGGTGAAGTCGGCATGCGCGCGGCAGTCGCAGGCCGTCCTCGTGCCTCCGAGAACGGTCGCCGCGAGCCTTGGCCTGCCACGTCGCGCCGGCCGGGAGGTCACCGGGCAGCGCCTGGTCGGGCACGTCCGGTGTGTCCTCCGCCCTCCGGCTGAAGAGGGGACCGTCGGATCAGTGTCGTGAGCCACGTCGCAGCGGATCGGCCCGGCAGGCGCGCAGCGGACCGCCGTCATGCAGGATGGCCTGCGTGAGTGCCACCCAGTCGCCGCTGTTCGGCTCCGTCGCGGAGGTGGCCGAGCGGCTGGCCGCGGTCGGCTACCTCGCCTCCACGGCCGTCGCCACCACCGTCTACCTGGCCGACCGCCTCGGCAAGCCGTTGCTCGTCGAGGGCCCGGCCGGCGTGGGCAAGACCGAGCTCTCCCGGGCGGTCGCCGCCGCGACGGGTGCGGAGCTGGTGCGCCTGCAGTGCTACGAAGGGGTCGACGAGGCCCGGGCGCTGTACGAGTGGAACCACGCCAAGCAGCTCCTGCGGATCACCGCCGGACGCGAGGAGTCGTGGGACGAGGCGCGCTCCGACATCTTCAGCGAGGAGTTCCTGCTCGCCCGTCCGTTGCTCAAGGCGATCCGCAACGACGGTCCGACCGTGCTGCTGATCGACGAGACCGACAAGGCCGACGTCGAGATCGAGGGCCTGCTGCTCGAGGTCCTCGGCGACTTCCAGATCACGGTCCCGGAGCTCGGCACCATCACGGCCACCAACCGGCCCTTCGTCGTGCTGACCTCGAACGCGACGCGGGAGCTGTCGGAGGCCCTCCGGCGCAGGTGCCTGTTCCTGCACGTGGACTTCCCCGAGGCCGATCTGGAACGACGGATCGTGCGCCTCAAGGTGCCGGAGCTCGACGAGGCCCTGGCGGACTCGCTGATCCGCGTCGTCGCGGCGCTGCGCAACCTTGGTCTCCGCAAGGCGCCCTCGGTCGCCGAGACGATCGACTGGGCACGCACCCTCGTGGCCCTCGGCGCGAAGACGCTCGACCCGCAGGTCGTCGGCGAGAGCCTGGGCGTGATCCTGAAGCACCAGGACGACATCGCCAAGGCGCGCACCAAGCTCGACCTGCCGTCGATCCTGACGCCGTCCGCGAACTGACATGACCCCCGATCCCCGGCGCGACGGCGAGTCGCCGACCGACCTGGCCGAACGCCTGGTCGACTTCGTCGAGGCGTTGCGCAGCAAGGGCGTCCGCGCCGGGACGAGCGAGACGGTCGACGCCGCCGAGGTGATGGCCGCACTCGGGCTCGACGACCGGCACCGGCTCCGGGAGGGCCTCGCGAGTGCCCTGGTGCGCCGCGGCGGCCAGCGCGAGGTCTTCGACATGACCTACGACCTCTACTTCCCCGTCGGCATCGGCGTGGGTGCGG
>JAPLAT010000072.1 GCA_026393175.1 Pseudonocardiales bacterium | reverse complement strand
GCGGGCATCCGCAACACGCTGTCGCTGGAGGACTTCGCCCGCCTCGACCCCGCGTCGCACACCGAGCTGACGAAGATCATGCGGCGGCTGGAGACGCACTACCGGGACCTGTGCGACATCGAGTTCACCGTCGAGCGCGGCAAGCTGTGGATGCTGCAGACCCGCGTCGGGAAGCGCACGGCGGCCGCGGCGTTCCGGATCGCCACGCAGCTCGTCGACGAGCACCTGATCACCCACGACGAAGCGCTGGCCCGGGTGAGCGGCCACCAGCTCGCCCAGCTGATGTTCCCGCAGTTCGACGTCGCCGCGGACGGCGCGCTGCTCACCCGCGGGATGGCGGCCTCGCCGGGCGCGGCCGTGGGGAAGGTCGTCTTCGACTCGGCCACGGCCGTGGAGTGGGCGGCGCGCGGCGAGGACGTGCTGCTGTGCCGGCGCGAGACCAACCCGGACGACCTCGCGGGCATGATCGCCGCGACGGGCGTGCTGACCAGCCGGGGCGGCAAGACCTCGCACGCCGCCGTCGTCGCCAGGGGGATGGGCCGCACCTGCGTGTGCGGGGCCGAGGAGCTCGACATCGACGCGGAGGCCCGGCAGATCCGGGTCGGGGACACCGTGCTGGGCGAGGGCGACGTGCTCTCGATCGACGGCTCCACCGGCGAGGTGTTCGCCGGCGCGCTGCCGGTCGTCGACTCGCTGGTGGTGACCTACCTGGAGAAGGGCCTCGAGGCGGCGCTCGGGGCGGCCGACGGCGAGGCGGCGGAGCTGGTGCGGGCGGTGGACCGGCTGCTCGGGCACGCCGACCGCACCCGCAGGCTGCGCGTGCGGGCCAACGCCGACACCGCCGAGGACGCGGCCCGCGCCCGGCAGATGGGCGCCGAGGGCATCGGGCTGTGCCGCACCGAGCACATGTTCCTCGGCGACCGCCGGGTGCTCATCGAGCGGCTGATCCTGGCCGACACCGCCGCCACCCGCGAGGAGGCGCTCGCGGCACTGCTCCCGCTGCAACGCGCCGACTTCGAGGAGTTGCTGCGGGAGATGGACGGCCTGCCGACCACCATCCGGCTGCTCGACCCGCCGCTGCACGAGTTCCTGCCCGACCGCACCGAGCTCGCGGTCCGCGTGGCCGTCGCGAGGGCGACCGGGGAGCCCGAGCCGGCCGACGTCACGCTGCTCGCGGCCGTCGAGCGGCTGCACGAGTCCAACCCGATGCTGGGGCTGCGCGGCGTGCGGCTCGGGCTCGTCGTCCCCGGCCTGTACGCGATGCAGGTGCGGGCGATCGCCGAGGCGGCCGTGGCCAGGGCCGCGGCGGGCGGCGACCCCCGCGTCGAGATCATGGTGCCGCTGATCGGCTCGGTGATGGAGCTGCACCTGTTCCGGGACGAGGTCGACGGGCTCATCGCGGGCATCACCGGCGACCGGCCGCTCGACATGCCGATCGGCACCATGATCGAGCTGCCCCGGGCGGCGCTCACCGCCCGCCGGATCGCCGAGGTCGCCGAGTTCTTCTCCTTCGGCACCAACGACCTGACGCAGACCACCTGGGGCTTCTCCCGCGACGACGTCGAGGCGACGATCTTCGCCGCCTACCTGGAGAAGGGCGTCTTCACGGTCTCGCCGTTCGAGTCCCTGGACCGCGACGGCGTCGGGGCGCTCGTCCGCACCGCCGCGACGGCGGGCCGGGCCGCCCGCCCGGGCATCAAGCTGGGCGTCTGCGGCGAGCACGGCGGCGACCCCGAGTCGGTGCACTTCTTCCACGACGTCGGGCTGGACTACGTGTCCTGCTCGCCCTACCGGGTGCCGGTCGCCCGGCTGGAGGCCGGCCGGGCGGCGCTGGCCTCCGAGACGGGGGGCGGGGAGCTCTGACCCGCCCCGCCCGCGGCCGGTATCAGGACGCGGCCGGCCGCGTCCTCCTCACACGACACCGAGTCGCGGC
>JAPLAT010000108.1 GCA_026393175.1 Pseudonocardiales bacterium | reverse complement strand
GCGCACATCCGGTTCCCGCGCGCCAAACAAGGTCCCGCGCGCCCCCGGGACCGCGCGGGAGCAGGAAACGCGCGCGGCAGCCGGGAACGCGCGCGGAGCGAGTCAACGCAGCGCCCCGACCCACCGCCGGCCTGTGCACAGTTCCGGCCGAGTCCACGCACTCGCCACGTTGCCGCCCGCTCCCGCGCATCTCGATTCCCACGCCGTCGACGTCCCCCGCTCCGCTCCCGCGCGCGTTCCGGGCTCCCGCGCACCGACCACGCTCCCGCGCGCCCCCGGGGCCGCGCGGGAGCACGAATCGTGCGCAGCAACCGAGAACGCGTGCGGCAGCGGGAGACGCGCGCGACAGCAACCGCGCGGCAGCGGGAGACGCACGCGGCAGCAACCGCGCGGCAGCGGGAAACGCACGCGGAAGCCGGAACGCACGCCGCAGCCGGCAACGCGCACCGGAGCGGGAACGCGCGGAAGCGAGGATCGAGCGGCCGACGTCAGGCCAGCAGGCTCGGGTGCTGCGTCGCCACCCCAGCCACCCCGTCGACCAGGGTCTCGTAGGTGGCCGGCTCGTCGGCCAGCGCCTCCGACAGCAGCGGCACCACGTGCTCGCGCACGGGGAACGGGGAGAGGGCGCGGCGGTAGGCGTCGACCCCGGTGAAGCGGACCGACAGCACCCAGCGCCCCGGGTCGTCGACGGCACGCCCGAGCTGCCCGCCCAGCGCGCCCTCGGCGGCCGTCAGCAGCTCGAGGGCGCGGGTGCCGCGGGCGAGGAAGGCGGAGGCGTCGGCGGGGTCGACGGCGAAGCGGCACAGGAGCAGCACGACCGCGAACGTACTGCGGGCCTACCATGGGGGCGCGGCCGACATCGATACTCGATACCGACTGGCGGGCCGCAGGATGGGGAACACCGATGTCGATCGTGGCCGAGGACTCCGCGCACGAGACCGGGCGGGCCGCGCCCGCTCCCGTGCGCACGCCGCGCACGCTGGAGGCCGCGGGCGACCTGCTGCGTGCGCTCGCCGCGCCGGTGCGGATCGCGATCGTGCTGCAGCTGCACGAGTCGCCGCGTTGCGTGCACGATCTCGTCGACGCCCTCGGCGTCACCCAGCCCCTGATCAGCCAGCACCTGCGCGTGCTGAAGTCCGCCGGGGTCGTGCACGGCGAGCGGCACGGCCGCGAGGTCCTCTACGCGCTGGTCGACGACCACCTCGCCCACATCGTCGTCGACGCCGTGGCGCACGCGGAGGAGGGCCGGTGACCCAGCCGACCGCCCAGCACGGGCCCGCCACGCGCGTCCTGCGCGCCACCCGCCAGCGGGCCGCCGTGTCGGCCCTGCTCGACCGTCTCGACGACTTCCGCTCCGCCCAGGAGATCCACGAGGAGCTGCGCCGCGCCGGCGAGGGCATCGGCCTCACGACGGTCTACCGCACGCTGCAGACCCTCGCCGACGGCGGCGAGGTCGACGTCCTGCGCACGGCGTCGGGCGAGGCGGTGTACCGGCGGTGCGAGTCCGAGCACCACCACCACCACCTCGTGTGCCGGCGCTGCGGGGCGACCGTGGAGATCGAGGGCCCCGCCGTGGAGACGTGGGCCCAGAAGGTGGCCGAGCAGCACGGGTTCTCCGAGCTCAGCCACACCGCGGAGATCTTCGGCCTGTGCCGCGACTGCGCGCGCTGACCGGACGGCCGGCCCCGGACGGCGCAGCGGGCGGTACGGAACGGGCGAACCGGACCGCCGTTCACGTGCTGTTCATTCCTCACCCGATGGAGTGATGCGGCGAGCCGTGCTCCCATCTGGAGCGTGTCCCAGGTTGACGACGACTTCATCTCGAACCCCACCACGAACCCGCACTTCTCCGAGGTGCTGGACGCCGCCATCGCTCGGCGGACCGTCCTGATCGGGGGCGTCGCCCTCGCCGCCACCACCTTCCTGCCCACCTCCGTCGCGCAGGCGGCCGAGCGGGCCCCCGCGCAGGGCGGGCCGCTGCTCGGCTTCACCGGCATCCCCGTCTCCTCCGCCGACACCGTGGTCGTCCCGCCCGGGTACTCGGCGAAGGTGCTCATCTCCTGGGGCGACCCCATCTCGAACGGCCCCGCCTTCGCACCGGACGCGAGCAACTCCGCGGCCGAGCAGGAGCAGCAGTGGGGGATGCACAACGACGCGATGCACTTCTTCCCGCTCACCGGGCGCGGCGCCGACGGCGACGACCCGGGGCGGGGCCGGGGCCCGTCGGTGCGGCGCGGCCTGCTCGTGCAGAACCACGAGTACTCCGACGACGTCCTGCTCTTCCCCGACGGCACGGCGAACTGGGACGCCGCGAAGACGGCCAAGTCCCTCGCCGCGCACGGCGTGTCGGTGATCGAGCTGCGGTGGCGGCGCGGCGAGTGGTCGATCGTCCGACCCTCCCGCTACGCCCGCCGGATCACCGGCTCGACCCCGTGCGCCATCGCCGGCCCGGCCGCCGGCCACGAGTTGCTGCGCACCAGCGCCGACCCGACGGGCCGCCGCGTCCTCGGCACGCTCAACAACTGCTCGATGGGCCACACCCCGATGGGCCACACCCCGTGGGGCACGTACCTGGCCTGCGAGGAGAACTTCAACGGCTACTTCCGGGTCGACCGCACGCCCACCGCGCTGGAGGCCCGCTACGGGCTCTCGGCCGCGGGCTTCGGCTACCTGTGGCACACCACCGACACCCGCTTCCAGGTCGACGTCGAGCCCAACGAGCCGAACCGCTTCGGCTGGGTCACCGAGTTCGACCCGTTCGACCCGCGTTCGACGCCGACCAAGCGCACGGCGCTGGGCCGGTTCAAGCACGAGGGCTCCTGGGTCGTGGAGACCGCGAGCAAGCGGGTCGTCGTCTACTCCGGTGACGACGAGCAGAACGAGTACGTCTACCGGTACGTGTCCAACCGGCCCTGGCCGGAGGCGTTCCGCCGCGGGAGGCACCCGCTCGACGACGGCATCCTCTACGCCGGCAGGTTCAACGCCGACGGCACGGGCGAGTGGCTGCCGCTGACGTTCGGCCAGGGCCCGCTGGTGGCGCCCGCGTTCACCAGCCAGGCCGACGTGCTCGTCCGCGCCCGCCAGGCCGCGGACGCGCTCGGGGCGACGAGGATGGACCGCCCGGAGTGGATCGACGTCGACCTGGAGACCGGGTTCGTCTACTGCACGCTGACGAACAACTCCCGGCGCGGCACCGAGCCGCCGGGACCGAGCCGCCCGCCGGTCGACGCGGCCAACCCGCGGCCGAACAACGTCTACGGGCACATCGTCCGCTGGCAGTACCGCCGCGACTACGACGAGCCGACCTTCCGCTGGGAGATCTTCGCCCTGGCCGGTGACCCGGCCGTGCCCGCCACCGGGTCGACGATCGTCGGTGACAAGTACGGCTCGCCCGACGGCATCTACGTCTCCCCGCAGGGCCGGCTGTGGATCCAGACCGACGTGTCCGGCTCCACGATCGGCACCGGCGCCTACGCGGGCTTCGGCAACAACCAGATGCTCTGCGCCGACCCGACCACCCGGGAGACGCGCCGCTTCCTCGTCGGCCCCAACGTCTGCGAGATCACCGGCGTCGTCGTGACGCCCGACGAGCGCACCATGTTCGTCGGCATCCAGCACCCGGGCGAGGCACCGACCGGCGTCAACGACCCCGCCGACCCCAAGCGGTACAGCTCGTGGCCCGAGGGCCCGGCGGGCGGGCGGCCCCGCTCGTCCACGGTGATCGTCACCAAGGACGACGGCGGGGTGATCGGCACCTGAGCCGCCGCGACGCGCCGTCCGGCGGGGTGGGGGGGAGCCCGCCGGACGGTGTCTCACATCGATCCATCCCGATGTGTCCCGCGCCACTAACGTCGGCCCGATGGCGGACGAGAACGGCACGGACGGCGGCACCCCCGGCACCCCCACCGCGGTCCGGCGCATCGAGTCACCGGAGTCCCAGGCGCTGGCGACGCTCGCGTCGGTCTTCGAGGACCTGCAGTACGTGCTGCGCTGCTGCGAGCACCTCGTCACCGCGCTCGGCGGACCGGACAGCGGCCCGGTGCGGGTGGACACCGACGACGCGCTCGTCGAGGCGCTGTGGACGGGGGCGCTGGTCGGCTACGTCCGCTGCTTCTCCGGCCGCACCGGCGTGCTCACCGACGCCGACGCCGCCGCCGTCGAGATCCCCGGCGAGCTGAGCGCCGAGGACTTCCACTCCATGATCAAGAAGCTGCGCGACCACTACGCGTCGCGGCACGTCAACCCGCGCGAGGCGTTCACGATCGGCGCGGCGCAGTCCAACGACGGCGCGCTGATGGGCGTGGCCGTCGTGTCCTCGCCCCGCCCGATCGTCGACGACACGACGGTGCGGCTGCTCGGCCGGATCGCGTACTCGCTGTCGGGCCTGATCGACGGCCGGATGCAGGAGGCGCAGAACACCGTGCTCGGGGCCGTCAAGGACATGAGCCGGATGCAGCTCAGCTCGCTGCCCCTGGTGCACCTGGCCGACGCCTAGCTACGGCTGGGCGGTGAGCTCCGCCCGCAGGCCTGCCGCGCTGCTCACCACGAGCATGAGCAGCGTGCCCATCGCCTTCTCCTCCAGCCCGGAGGCCGGGAACGCGTAGCGCAGGGTGACGTCCCAGCCCTGCTCCCCGCGGATGACGCGCGGCGTGCCGAACAGCCCCTCGCCCGCGCCCATCGCGACCCGCACGGGCACGTCCTGCTCCAGGGGCAGGTCCCACGCCACCACGCAGGTGATGTTGAGGACGTCGAGGCCCTCGTCGAGCTGCAGTCCCTGCACGGCGCAGACGACGCCGCCGTGGGCGAAGGTCAGCGCGCCGTCGTCGTCCACGGTGACGTCGTGGTAGTTCTCCAGCGCGGCACGGGCGACGTCGAGGCTCACGAGGCACTCTCCGGGGTGTCCAGGGCGCCCCCGAAACGGCGGTCGCGGCGGGCGTAGATCTCGACGGCCTGCCAGAGGTGGCGGCGGTCGAAGTCGGGGAACAGGGTGTCGAGGAAGACCATCTCGGCGTAGGCGGACTGCCAGAGCAGGAAGTTCGACGTGCGCTGCTCGCCGGAGCTGCGCACGAACAGGTCGACGTCGGGCATGTCCGGCTCGTCCAGGTACTTGGCGATCGTCCGCTCGTCGACCTTGTCGGGCCGGATCCGGCCCTCCGCGACGCCCCGGGCGATCTCCCGCACGGCGTCGGCGATCTCCGCGCGGCCGCCGTAGTTGACGCACATCGTCAGGTTGAGGACGTCGTTGTGGCGGGTCTTCTCCTCCGCCACCTCCAGCTCCTTGATCACGCTGCGCCACAGCCGCGGCCGGCGCCCGGCCCAGCGCACGCGCACGCCCATCGCGTGCATCTCGTCGACCCGGCGGCGGATGACGTCGCGGTTGAAGCCCATGAGGAACCGCACCTCGTCCGGCGAGCGGCGCCAGTTCTCCGTGGAGAACGCGTACGCCGAGAGCCACCGCACCCCGATGTCGATGCAGCCGCGCGCGACGTCCATCAGCGACGCCTCGCCGCGCCGGTGCCCCTCGATGCGCGGCAGGCCGCGCGCGTTGGCCCAGCGGCCGTTGCCGTCCATCACCAGGGCGACGTGGTGCGGCACCAGCTCGCGCGGGATGGCCGGCGGGCGGGCGCCCGACGGGTGCGGGGGTGGGGGTTGGACCACGTCCGCACCCTACGGGGGATACTCGTGGGCGTGTCCGAGCACTCGGCGGAGCGTCAGCAGAGCCGCCATGAGCACTACTTCACGGCCGAGCCGTCGGCCGCGAGCCGCCCCGACACCGTCCGCGTGCAGCTTCCCGACGTCGACCTGACCCTCGCCACCGACGCCGGCGTGTTCTCCGGCGGCCGGCTCGACCGCGGCACCCGGATCCTGCTCGAGCACGCCCCGATGCCGCCCGTGCGCGGCCCGCTGCTCGACCTGGGCTGCGGCTACGGCCCGATCGCGCTCACCCTCGCCACGCGCAGGCGGCGGCTGCCGGTGTGGGCGGTCGACGTCAACGACCGCGCGCTGGCACTGACCCGCGCCAACGCCGCCGGGCTGGGCAACGTGTCCGTCGCGCGGCCCGACGAGGTGCCCGACGACGTCGCGTTCGCCGGCATCTACTCCAACCCGCCGATCCGCTCGGGCAAGGCCGCGCTGCACGGGCTGATGGAGCGCTGGCTGCCCCGGCTGGTGCCCGGCGGGCGCGCGTACCTGGTGGTGCACAAGCACCTCGGGGCGGACTCGTTCACCACGTGGCTGCGCGGGGCGGGCTGGCCCACCACCCGCCTGACGTCCGTGCAGGGCTACCGGATCCTGGAGGTCGAGCCGTGCAACTCGGCGGCACCGCGCTGAAGCGCCTCAACCGGACGTGGCGGCGCCGCGCGACCCTGCAGGTCGGGCTGCTGCTGCAGGACGTGGAGTCGCCGTTCAACGTCGGCGCGATCGTCCGGTCCGGGGCCGTCATGGGCGTCGACCACCTCTACGTCGTCGGCCGGTCGGCGTCGCCGTCCACCCCGAAGGCGCAGAAGCTGGCGATGGGCACCGACCGGTACCTGCAGGTCCGCGGCTGCGCGACGGTGCGCGAGGCCGTCGACGCCGCGCACGCCGACGGCTACCACGTCGTCGGCCTGGAGCTCACCGACACCTCGGCGCCGCTGCACGAGCTGGACCTGCGCCGCGACGTCTGCATCGCCGTCGGCAACGAGGCCAGGGGGATGTCGTCCGAGCTGATCGCCGCCTGCGACGCGCTGGCCTACATCCCGCAGATCGGCAAGGTCGGGTCGCTCAACGTCGCCCACGCGGCGGCGATCGCGACCTACGAGCTGCGCCGCCAGGAGTGGGCAGGCGCCCAGGGTGATCCCGGGGGGATCCCCGATCCGGCCGCAGGCACCGTTCCCTAGCCTGGGCGGCATGGCCGCTTCCTCCGAGACGACCGGCATCGTCGGCTGGGTCGTCGACCTGATGGAGACGCTGGGCGCGCCCGGCGTCGGCCTGGCGATCGCGCTGGAGAACCTGTTCCCGCCGCTGCCCTCCGAGGTGTTCCTGCCGCTGGCCGGGTTCGCGGCGGCGCGGGGCGAGCTGAGCGTCGGCGCGGCGATCGTGTGGACGACGCTGGGGTCGCTGGTCGGGGCGCTGGCGCTCTACGGCCTGGGCGCCGGGCTCGGCCGCGAGCGGCTGCGCGCGATCGCGGACCGGATGCCGCTCGTCGACGTGGGCGACATCGACAAGGCCGAGGAGTGGTTCGCCCGACACGGGCCGAAGGCGGTGTTCTTCGGGCGGATGATCCCGCTGGTCCGCAGCATGATCTCGGTGCCGGCCGGGGTCGAGCGGATGCCGCTGCCGCTGTTCGCGGCGCTCACCACCGCAGGCAGCCTGATCTGGAACTCCGCGTTCGTGCTGGCCGGCTACGGGCTCGGGGAGAACTGGCACGTCGTGGAGCAGTACGCGGGGATCGCCTCGCGCGTCGTGCTCGTCGCGGTCGTGCTGGCGCTGGTGTGGTTCGTGGTGCGCAAGGTGCGGGCCCGGCGGGCTGTGTCCGGGTCGGAGCCCGAGCCGGGGGCCGAGTCTCCGACCGTGACGATCCCCGCCGTCCCGGTGCCGGGGGGCCTGGACGGCCCGACGGTGCGGCTCTCCCCCGCCCACCCCCGCCACCCGCAGGGCCACCACCACCCCGCGCGGCCGGGTATAGTGACGCGGTTGCCCGGGAACTTATAGCCGGAGTTCTTCACCGCGGCCCTGACCCGGTCCTTGCTCT
>JAPLAT010000046.1 GCA_026393175.1 Pseudonocardiales bacterium | reverse complement strand
GCGGCGTCGGCGACGGTGCGCGTCATCGGGCCGACGTGGTCGATCGACTGCTCGATCGGGAACGCGCCGGTGTAGGGCACCAGGCCCCAGGTGGGCTTGTGCCCGACGATGCCGGACCAGGAGGCGGGCATCCGGATCGAGCCGCCCTGGTCGCCGCCGGTGCCGACGTCGACGAGCCCGGACGCGACGAGCGCCGCGGTGCCCGACGAGGACCCGCCGGTGGAGCGCGTCTCGTCCCACGGGTTGCGCACCGCTCCGGTGCGGGAGGTGTGCGAGCCGCCGGAGAAGCAGAGGTCCTCGCAGACGGACTTGCCGGCGATGGTGGCGCCCGCGGCGAGCATGCGCGCGACGATGGTGGCGTCGCGCCGCGGCGTGTAGCCCTCCATCGTCGTCGAGCCGTTCATCAGCGGGATCCCGGCGACGGAGGTGTTGTCCTTGACCGCGACGGTCTTCCCGGCCAGCGGGCCCTCCCCGTCGCCGGTCACCTCGCACGTGACGTACCAGGCGTTGTACGGGTTGTCGGCCGGCTCGGGGCGGCTCCAGGAGCGCTCGGGCACGGGCGGGGCGGAGGCGGCGTAGAGCTCCTCCACGGCGTCCCACGACGCGATCAGCCCGTTCACCATCGGGGAGAACGAGGCGAGGTCGGCGTCGTCGAGACCGAGGCCGTAGTGCTCGGCCACCGCTCTCAGGTCGTCGGGATCAGGGGGGCGTACGGGCATGGCTCAGCTCCTCCGGCAACCGGTGAGTGCGCGACGCTAGTGACGCCTGTCAACACGTGTCAATAGGTAGTGGCACGTTGGCGGGAGGGTTAACCGGACGGACCCACGGCGAACCCGCCTGCCACCGCCTCGGCCACGAACAGCTCCTGCCGGACGGTCTCCGGACCGGTGACGGCGACCGGGCCGCGGGCGAACTCCGCGCGGCACGACCGCAGCTCCCTCGCGATGGTCCGCGGCTCGTCCTCGCCGGCCCGCCGGGCCGCGCCCGCGTAGAGGTGCACCGCCTCGTAGGCGGACTCGGCGATGCTCGACACGGGCGGCGCGAACCGGCCGTAGAGCTCGCGGTAGCGGCGCAGGAACGCGGCGTTGGCGGCGCCGTCGAGCTGCTCGAAGTAGCCCGAGACACCCCACATGCCTGCCGACGCCGCGTCGCCGATCCGCTCGCGGGTGGGCTCGTCCAGGGCGAGGGTGAGGGTGCGGCAGCGCTCGCGCACCCCCATCGCGTGGCACTGGCGCTCGAACGCGACGAGGTCGGCCCCGACGAACGACGACAGCACGACGTCGGCTCCGGAGGCGGTGATCCGCTCGATCAACGGGCTGAAGTCGCGGGTGCCGAGCGGGGCGAACGCCTCGCCGACGATCGACGCCCGGTGCTCGGCCAGCACCGGTCGCGCGATCGCGTGCACCACCTGCGGCCAGACATAGTCGTTGCCGGCGAGGAACCAGCGCCGCCCGCTCGCCGCCGCCATCAGCGGCCCGGCCGCGGTGCGCAGCTGGTCCGCGGGCCGCTCCCCGAGCTGCATGCAGAGCTCGCCGCCCAGCCCGCCCTCGTTCATCAAGGTCTGCACGAGCAGCACCCCGGAGCGGCGCAGCTCGGTCGCGGTGTGCACGAACGTGGCCGACGTGGTGGCGGCGAGCAGCGTGCGGCAGCCCGCCCGGACCAGGCGCCGCGCCTCCGCCGCGCCGGTCGCGGGGTCGGTGCCGTCGTCCCCGACGACGAGGCGCAGCGGCCGCCCGCGGATGCCGCCGTCGGCGTTGACCTCGTCGACGGCCATCGCCGCGAGGTTCTCGGTGGACGCGGCGAACACGCTGCCCGGCCCGGACTTGCTGGTGAGCAGCCCGAGCAGGTGCTCCCCGGCGTGGTGGCGCTCGGACACCGGCAGGCCGCGCCTGCGCATCAGCCACGCCAGCCCGGTGTCGTCGAGGTCGGCCACGATCCGCACCCGGGTGCCGCCGCCGTCGGCCTCGAACAGCACGCGCAGCCGGCCCCGCCACGGCTGGTCCAGCCGCAGCTCGATCCGGCCCGGCCGTGCCGGGTCGGGCGGGCGCACCGCGCTGATCCGGCCGAGCACCGCCACCGGCTCGCCGCCCAGCGGCGCCTGCATGGTGACGGCGGCGCCCACGGCGACCCGCTCGCACGACGCGTCGAACAGCCAGCCCGCCCCCGTGCTCCCCCCGAAGAGGGCGAACACCGCGCCCGGCGGTGCGTCGATCCGCTGCTCGGCGGTGAGGGCGACCCCGGCCATCACATGGCTCGGGAACCAGCGGTGTCGGAGGGCGGACGGGACTCGAGGGAGGCCTTCGCGGCGTCCAGGGAGCCCTGGAACAGGTCCTGCAGCAGGCGGATGACGTCCTGCGCCGGGCCGGTCGCGTCCACGGCGTACATCCGGAACCGGCCCGAGCGGCGCTCGGTGATGAGCCCGGCGGTGTGCAGCACGCGCAGGTGGCTGGACACGGCCGTGCGGCCCACCCGGGAGATCGCGGCCGACAGCTCGCCCGCGCTGCACTCGTCGCGCTCGGCGAGCACGGCCAGGATCTCGCGGCGGACGGGGTCGGCGAGCGCGTCGAAGGCCAGGTCGGATCCCACGGGCCGAGGGTAGCCGACCGAATCCGCGCGACACGGCCGCAATCCCCCCACTAGCCTCGCGCCGTGCCCCACACGCAGCTCTACGGCTGACGGACCCCTCGCGTCCCCCGCCCTGCGCCGTCCGGCGGCAGGGTCCGCCGTCCTGCCCAGGAGCACCCCGTGTCCCACCTCGCCATGGTCGCGCCCGCCGCGCACGGCCACGTCCACCCGTCCCTGCCGGTGATCGCCGAGCTCGTCGAGCGCGGTCACCGCGTCAGCTACGTCGTCCCCGCCCCGCTCGCCGACCTCGTCGCCACCACCGGGGCGACGCCGGTCGTCCACGCCACGCTGCTGCCCGACGAGACGGCGGGGGAGCAGTGGCCCACCGACCCCGTCGCGGGGATGCGGCTCTTCCTCGACGAGGCGGTCGCGTCCACGCCGCTCGTCGCCGCGGCGCTGGACGGCGACCGGCCCGACCTGTTCCTCGCCGACATCGCCGGCTACTCCGCGCGCGTGCTCGCCCACCGCTGGGGCCGCCCGCTCGTGCAGCTCTCGCCCGCCTACGTCGCGTGGGAGGGCTACGCCGAGGACATGGCCGAGGTCCTCGCGCCGCTGCGGGCCGACCCGGCCTGGGACGGCTACCAGGGCGCGTTCGCGGCCTGGCTCGCCGCCGAGGGCGTGCCGCTGACGCCCGACGAGTTCAGCGGCGTCCCGCCCCGCTCGCTGGTGCTCGTGCCGCGGGCCATGCAGCCGCACGCCGACCGTGTCGACGAGCGGCGCTTCACCTTCGTCGGCCCGTGCCTGGACCGTGCGCGCGGCGGGTCGTGGCCGGCCCCGGCGCGGCCGCTGGTGCTGGTGTCGCTCGGCTCGGCCTACACCGACCGCCCCGCGTTCTACCGGGACTGCCTCGCCGCGTTCGGCGACCTGGACCGCGACGTCGTCCTGCAGATCGGGGCGCACACCGACGTCGCCGCGCTCGGCCCGGTGCCCGCGAACACCACGCTGCACCGGTGGGTGCCCCAGCTCGCGGTGCTGGAGCACGCGCACGCCTTCGTCACCCACGCCGGGATGGGCGGGGCGTCCGAGGGCCTGTGGCACGGCGTCCCGATGGTGGCGGTGCCCCAGGCCGTGGACCAGTTCGCCAACGCCGCCCGGCTGGCGGAGCTGGGCGTGGCCCGGCACCTCCCGGCCGAGGCCGTCACGCCGGAGGCGCTGCGGGCGGCCCTGCTCTCGCTCGACGACCCCGCGGTGCGGGTCCGCTCGGCCGCGCTGCGCGCGGAGCTGCGGGCCGCGGGCGGCGCCGCCCGGGCGGCCGACCTGATCGAGGCCGAGATCCCGTGAGGGGAGGGACCGCTCGTCAGCCGGCCGACGCGACGAACTCGGTGAACACGCCCAGCCACTTGTCGCGGGCGTCGAGGTGCGGGCCGTGGCCCGAGCCGGGGAACATCTCCGTGCGCACCGACCCGCCCGCGGCGGCGTAGCGCTCCAGCAGCGCGCGGATCTGGCTCACCATCGGCTGGGGCGGGTAGACCTCCTGCCCCGGCCAGCCCGGCACCGCACCGGTGGAGCCGAGCGTGCCGAACTCCAGCGGCGAGGCGTCGGCGATGACGAGGTCGGCGGTGCCGTGGGTCCACAGCACGGGGGGCTTGTCGGCGATGTCGGCCAGCCCGGTCCAGTCGCAGTACTTCGGGGACAGCGCGTTGAGGATGCCGTGCGTGCCGGGGGCGAGCCCGGGCCAGTTCGGCGACGGCACGGAGTCGCCGGGGTAGTTGTCGTCGCCCAGCACGGTCAGCAGCACCTCCTCGACGAGCACGTCCTCCCGCGGCTCGGTGTGCTGGGGCGCCCAGTACAGCGCGCGCATGACGTTGCGGATCGAGTACGGGCTGTCCGCCGACGCGTCGCCGTCGCGCAGGCGCTGCACGACCTCCGGGTTCGCGCCGCCCCCGCCGGAGCCGGCGAAGTCGGGGAAGCAGGGCGTGCCGTCGGCGTGCGTGCCGCCGAAGCCGTACGGGGAGACCGGGTCGAGGAACGTCAGCGACGCGACGGGCCGGGCCATCGCGTAGCGGGCGATCGCGGCCCCCCCGGTGGACCAGCCGACGAGGTGCGCCGGCGCGGTGACGTCCAGCGCCCGGAGCAGGGCGTGGACGTCGTCGGCCCAGTCGTCCAGGCCGCGGGTGGCGACCAGCGGCAGGTCCTGGGAGCGGCCGAACCCGCGCATGTCCGGGGCGATCACCCGGTACCCGGGCAGGTCGGGCATGAGGTGCTCGTAGAAGCGGCCGGTCGAGAGGTTGCCGTGCACCATCACGATCACGGGTGCGTCGGCCGGGCCGGACTCGAGGTAGTGCGTGCGCAGGCGGTCGGTGTCGACGACGACGGAGCGCACTCCGGGGAGGAGGTCCACGGCGGGGAGCGTGGTCGGGCCCGGCCCGATGGTCAAGGGGCCGGGGGCACGGCGGCGTGCGACACGACCCGTGCGGGCGTCGCCGTTAGTGTGGACCGATGGTGGAGCGGATGGGCGTGGCGGTGCACGGCGGCACCCTGGCCACGGCGGTGGCGGCGGCGCGGCGGGCCGAGGAGCGCGGGTTCGAGTCGGTGTGGACCACCGAGTTCTACGACCGGTCGGCCACGATCTCGCTCGCGGCGATGGCGCTCGCCACCTCGCGGATCACCGTCGCGTCCGGCATCGCCTACGCCGTCGGGCGCAGCCCGCTCGTGCTCGCGGCCGAGGCGCGCGACCTCGCCGAGCTGTCCGGCGACCGGCTCGTCCTCGGGCTGGGCACCGGCACCCGCACGATGCAGCGCGACTGGCACGGCGCCGACGGGGCCTCGCCGGCCCCGCGGCTGGAGGAGCTCGTCCCGCTGCTGCGCCGGATCTGGGCGATGGACGCCTCGGGCGTGCAGCACGAGGGCCGCTTCTACCGGATGGCGCTGCAGCCGACCGCCGAGGTGGCCCCGCGGGCGCCGATCCCGGTGCACCTCGCCGGGTTCAACGCGCGGATGGTGCAGGCGGCCGGCGCCGTCGCCGACGGGCTCGTCGGGCACCCGATCTTCACCCGCCGCTACGTCGAGGAGGTCGTGCGGCCCGCGCTGGCCGCGGGGGCCGCCCGCACCGGGCGCCCCCAGGACGTGCCGATCTCCGGGTACGTCATCACCAGCGTCGCCGACGACGCCGACCGGGCGCGCCGCGACGCCGCCGCCCAGATCGCGTTCTACGTGGTGGTCCGCACCTACGCGCCGGTCGTCGAGCTGGAGGGGTTCACCGCGGAGGTGGCGGCGATCCGGGACGCCTGGAAGCGCCGCGACCACGACGGGATGGTCGGCGCCGTCAGCCCGGCGATGCTCGACCGGATGGCCGTCGCCGGCACCCCGGACGAGGCGCGCGAGCGGATGGCCGCCTTCCACGGGCTCTACGACCGGCTGCTCTGCTACGTCCCCAGCTACGGCCTGAGCGGCGAGGAGGTCGGCGAGCGGGTGGACGCCGTGGTCGACGCGTTCGGCCGCTGACCGGACGGGACGTTTCGGGCACTCGCCCAACTGGTGTTGGCTCTGATGATCGCCGGATGGCAGTGTCCGACCCGATCGGGCGACGTCGAGGGCGGGGGACCCCCGTCCGGCGCCGCGGTCGTGAGGAGACTCCCAGGGTGCGCAGAGTGGTGGCGGCCGGACTGACGGCCGGGCTGTTGATGGCGGGGGCACTGGCGGCACCACTGGCGCAGGCGGCGCCACCGGTCCCGCCCGCGGGCGGGGTGCACACGTTCACCCCGGCCCCGGTCGAGTGGGGGGCGTGCGCGTCGGAGCAGCTCACCGCGCGCGGGCTGGAGTGCGCGTTCCTCGAGGTGCCGATGAACTACGCCGAGCCCGACGGGACCCGGATCCGGCTCGCGCTCTCCCGGCTGGTGCACACCGTCCCCGAGGAGCAGTACCAGGGCGTCACGCTGGTCAACCCCGGCGGCCCCGGCGGCTCGGGGCTGGGCCTCGCGCTGCTCGGCGGCGCCGTGCCGAACGGCGCGGGCGCGGCCTACGACTGGATCGGCTTCGACCCGCGCGGCGTCGGCTCCAGCGAGCCCGCGCTGAGCTGCATCCCGGACTACGCGGGCTTCGCCCGGCCGGACTACCAGCCCGAGGCCGGCACCGAGCAGGCCTGGCTGGAGCGCTCGGAGTCCTACGCCCGGGCCTGCGCCGCGAACGGCGGGGAGCTGCTGGAGCACCTCAAGAGCGTCGACACCGTGATGGACATGGAGTCGATCCGCAAGGCGCTGGGCCAGGAGCAGATCAACTACTACGGCTTCTCCTACGGCACCTACCTCGGGCAGGTCTACGGCACGCTGTTCCCCGACCGGTTCCGGCGGGTGGTCATGGACGGCGTCGTCGACGCCCGCACCATCTGGTACGAGGCCAACCTGAACCAGGACGTCGCGTTCGAGCGCACCATCCAGGCGTTCTTCGACTGGGTCGCCAAGTACGACGCGGTCTACGGCCTCGGCACGACCGGTGAGGAGGTCGAGGCGCTCTACTACGCCGAGCAGGACGCCCTGCGCGCCCAGCCGGCCGACGGCGTCGGCCCCGCGGAGTGGAACGACCTGTTCCTCGCCGCCGGGTACAACGTCCTGTCCTACACCGGCGTCGCCGAGACGTTCGCCGCGTGGGTGCGCGACCGCGACCCGGTCGCGCTCGCCGAGGCCTACGCCGGCTCCACCGACATCGCCAACGACAACGGGTACGCGGTCTACCTGGCCGTCCAGTGCTCGGACGTGCAGTGGCCGCAGGACTACGACGAGGTCCGCCGCGACAACACCCGCGTCGACCGCCGCGCGCCGTTCGAGACCTGGGCCAACGCATGGTTCAACGGGCCGTGCAACTTCTGGCCCGCCGTGGCCGGCACCCCGGTGCCGATCGACGGTCGCGGGGTGGAGAGCGCGCTGCTGATCAGCGAGACCTTCGACGGTGCGACGCCGTTCGCCGGGGCCCTGAACGCGCGCAGGCTGTTCCCGAACTCCGTGCTCGTCGAGGGCGTCGGCGGCTTCACGCACTCGTCGTCGCTGAGCGGGGTGGCCTGCACCGACACGATCGTCGCGACCTACCTCGCGACGGGCGAGCTGCCCGCGCGGCGCCCGGGCAACAACCGCTCGGACGTGCAGTGCGACCCGCTGCCCCAGCCCGACCCGACGGTCGAGGAGGGCGAGGGGGCCTAGCGGCCCGACCCGGCGCGCCCGTCCACCCCGGGGTGGGCGGGCGTGCCTTTCCCCTTCTCTCTTGACCGCTATAGAAGTGCGGCCTACTGTAGCGCTACAGAACCGAGGAGGACCCCGTGAACACCATGCCGATGGCCACCTACCTGGCCGTGGAGGCCACCCGCAGGCAGTTCGACCCGCAGGCCGCCGCGGAGTACGAGCACGACCCGATCCGGTGGCCCCGCTTCCGCACCACCCGGGCGCTACTGGCCCGGGCCCTGCACGCGACGGCCCGGGCGATCGCGCCGCCCCCGACGCCACCCGCGCCGCGGCTATCGTCGGCGGTGTGCCGAGGGTGACGCTGAAGACGGTGGCCGAGCGCGTCGGGGTCAGCCCGATGACGGTCTCGAACGCGTTCTCCCGCCCCGACCAGCTCTCGGCCGCGCTGCGCGAGCGCATCCTCGCCGTCGCCGACGAGCTGGGCTACGCGGGACCCGACCCGGCCGCCCGCTCGCTGGCCAGGGGGGCCACCGGCACCGTCGGGATCCTGCGCACCGAGACCGCGCACTACGCGTTCACCGACGAGCACTCGGCGATCCTGCTGGCCGCGATCGCCGACGAGCTGGGCCGCGCCGGCCTGGCGCTGACCCTGCTCCCGTCGGTCGGCGACGGCCCCGCGCTGCCGGCGCGCGACGTCGCCATGGACGGGGCGATCGTGCACTCCTGCCCCTACCCGACCGGGAGCCTGCGGTGGCTGCGGCGGCGCGGGCTGCCGCTCGTGCACCTCGACCAGGACCCGGACCCCGGGGCCACCACCGTCAACATCGACGACCGGGGCGGCGCCGTCGCCGCGGCCCGGCACCTGCTCGACCTGGGGCACCGGCGGATCGCGGTCGTCACACTCGTCGCCGACGACCCGGAGGGCTTCCACTCGGCCCGCGAGCGGATGGCGGGCTGGCACGAGGCGCTGTCCGCGGCCGGGGTCGAGCCGCTCGTGCTCCGCGTCGCGGCGAGCACCCAGGAGGAGGGGGCGGCGGTCGTGGCGGGCCGGCTGCACGGCGCGGACCGGCCCACCGCGGTGCTCACCGGCTCGGACGCCGTCGCGGCCGGGGTGGTGGCGGCCGCGCAGGACGCCGGGCTCCGGGTGCCCGAGGACCTGTCGGTCGTCGGCTTCGACGACGTGCCGCTGGCCCGCCGGACCCGCCCCGCGCTGACGACGGTGCACCAGGACGTCGACGGCAAGGGCCGCGAGACGGCGAGGGCGCTCGTCGAGGCCGTGACCCGGCACCGCGACGGCGCCCCGCCGCAGCCGCGGCGCGTGCTCCTCCCGACCCGGCTCGTGGTGCGCGGCAGCACCGCGCCGCCGCCCGGTCGGTAGCGCACCGAGATCGCACTCCGTCCGCCCGACGCCGGACGGGGTGCATCCTCGGCGAGGCACCCTCGGCCGAGGGTGCACGCCGTCGGCCCCCGACCGGACGGACCGCACCCTCGTGCCACTCTGCTCCCCCCGACGCCCCGGCCGCCGGTCCGCTCCGCACCGATGGCGGGATCGATCAAGGTCTCGGAAGTGAGAGTCCCCGTGACGTGCGGGCGACCTACCGTGGAACGTCACCCTGCCGCGAGGAGTCGTCCATGGCCGCCCTTCCCCGCCCCGTCCGCATCGCCGGCCACGCCGGGCCCCGCGCCCAGCTGGTCTACGACTTCGCCGACGGCGACCGCAGCCAGGT
>JAPLAT010000192.1 GCA_026393175.1 Pseudonocardiales bacterium | reverse complement strand
GGGCGCGGCGGCGACGCGCGCGGCGGCGGTCGCCGGGCTCGCGCTGTTCTGGCTCGGCACCGCCGTCGCCGGCGCGGCGGCGCCCGGCTACTCCGCGCGCGCGGACTACGTCTCCAGCCTGGCCGGGCGCGGCTCCGAGGTTGCGGCCACCGGGCTCGCCGCGCTCGTCGCGCTCGCGCTGGCGCACGTCGCGGCGGGGGTGGTGGTGTCCGGCGCCCTGTCCGCGGCGGCCGGCGCCGCGCTCGTCGTGGCGGGCGGCTGCGGGCTCGTCGTCGCGGCGTTCCGCACCGGGTGCCCGCTCGGGGCCGCAGGCTGCGGCACGGCCCCGAACGACGCGCCAGCCGACCTCGCCGACACCCTGCACGTCGCGGGCGTCGTCGGCTACGAGATCGCGCTCGTCGTCGCGATGGTGCTGGTGGCGCGCGGGCTCGGCCGCGGCCTGCCCGCCGTGGCGACGGTGGTCGCCGCCGTCGCCTCGACCGTGCTGGCGGTGCGGATCGGCGGCCCCGACCTGGGCCTGGACCAGCGCCTGTGGCTGGCGGTGAACACGGCCTGGGTGGCGGCCGCGGCCGTCCTCCTCCGCGGCCGCTGAGGCCCGGGTCCGGCCCCCGATCCGGACCCGGGCCCGCTAGGCCGCCGGGTCCTCGCCCCGGGCGAACGCGACGAGCTCGGCGTTCAGCGCGTCCTTCGCCGTGACGTACAGGCCGTGCGGCGCCCCGTCGACGAGCCGGAACCGGGCCCGGGGCAGGAGCTTCGCCGTCGGCCGCCCGGTGAGGTCGATCGGGGCGGAGGCGTCCGCGTCGCCGTGCACGACGAGCACGGGCAGGTCCAGCGCGGCGAGGTCGGCGGTGAGGTCGGTGCCGGTGAAGGCGCGCAGGCAGGCGATCTGCACCTCCAGCGGCGTCGCCAGGATCTGCCGGATCCCGTCGTCGACGAGCGCCTGCGAGACCCACGACCCGGTGCCGCCGGTCGCGAAGTAGGCGGGCGCGGAGTCGTGGAACCAGCGCGGCCGGTCCGCGACCAGGTCGGCCACCATCGCCTCGACGAACGCCTCGCCGACGGCCCCGGCCAGGTGCGGGGTCATCGCGCCGAGGAACGCGACCCGGGCGACCCGGGCGGTGCCGTGCCGGGCGAGCAGCCGGGTCACCTCGCAGGTGCCCATGCTGTGCGCGACGACGGTGAGGTCGCGCAGGTCGAGCCGCTCGACGAGCGCGGCCAGGTCGTCGGCGAGGGTGTCGAGGTCGTACCCGGTGCCGGGGACGTCGGAGCGGCCGTGGCCGCGGCGGTCCATCGCGACGCAGCGGAAGCCGGCGTCGACCAGTGCGCGGACCTGGTACTCCCACATCGCCGAGCTCAGCGACCAGGCGTGGACGAGCAGCACGGGCGGGCCGGAGCCGACGTCGGTGTGGAACAGGCGGGTGCCGCCCGGGGTCTCGAGGTGGGGCATGGCGGGTTCTCTCCTCAGTGGGCGACGGGGTCGGCGCCCGCGGGATCGGTGTAGGCGTCGGCGTACGCGCCGACCGCCGGGACGGTGGTGATCACGTCGATCAGGTAGCCCTCGGGTGCGGCGACGATGAAGTGCCGCTGCCCGAAGTCCTCGGTGCGGATCGAGCGGGCGCTGAGCAGGCCGCCGCGGACGACGAGGCGTTCCCACTCGGCGTCGACGTCGTCGACCTCGCGGTTGAGCAGCACCCCCGCGACCGGTCGGCGGTGCTCGGCGGGCACGGTCTCGTGGTCGTAGCGCACGAAGGCGAGCTCGTGGCCCGCGTCGTCGACGAGGCTGACGTACCAGTCGGCCTCGAACGTGGTGCGGTAGCCGAACCAGCGGCGGGCGGACGCGGCGGCCGCGCCGGGGTCGGCGACGGCCAGGACGGGGTAGCAGCTGTTCGGGGTCATCTCTCCTCCTCGGGACGGGGTCGGCGCCGAGCGTGCCGGGCCGGGCGGCCCCGCGGTTCCCTGATGACCTCGCAGGTCATCGGCTCGCCCCCGCCCTGCGGGGTCGGCCATGCTCGGGACCGTGGACACCGCCCGGCGCCGGACCTCAGCCCGTGACCCGGGTGCCGTCGGTGCCCACGTCGGTGACGCGGGTGCCGCCGCGGTCGTCGTCGGGCCCGCCCGCGACCGCGACCCCGCCACCGGCCAGCAGGCCCAGCCCCACCAGCACCGCCACCACGAACCGCCTCATCGGAACTCCTCTCCTCGGGAGGTCCCGATGCTGCCCCGGCCCGCCGCCGGGACCGGGCACGCTTCGACGATCACCGAACCGACAACGCGATTGACCGCGCCGCGCCCCGCAGCGCAGGGTGGCCGCATGCCGGTGACCCGGGTGCGGCCCCACCACGAGGCGGCGGTCCGCGTCACCTACGACCCGTACACGACCGTGCTCGCGCTGGCCTGCGGCGCGGTGCGCGACCGGGTGCGCGGCCGGGACACCGCGCTCGCCCGGGTGACCGACCGCATGACCCCCGCCGGGATCGCGGCGCTCGCCCCGCTGGTGCTGCCCGGCAGCTCGCTGGGACCGGACTGCCTCACCCCGGTCGACGCGGCGCGCGACACCGACGTCGCCGCGGAGCTCGAGCGCCTGCGCGGCCTCACCGCCGCCGAGGTCGCCGACGACCTGCACCGCACGTTCGCGGGCGCGCCGCCGCGGCGCTGGGAGCGGGTGGCGCAGCGGCCCCGGGAGTGGACGGGCGCGGTGGCCGACGTGCTGGAGCGGCTGTGGGCCGACGTCGCACCCGCGTGGCGGGCCGAGGCCGGGCTGCGCTCCCGGGAGGCCGAGCGCGTCGGCGTCGCGGCGGCCCGGCACGCGCTGGACGTCGTGCTGGCCCAGGCGCACCCGCGCGGGCGCGTCGACGGCGGGCTGCTGGCGTTCCCGGACCCGGAGGCGCTGCCGCACGAGGTCACCGGGGACACCCTGGCGCTCGCCCCGGTCCTGTCCCGGCTCGACGTCTCGATCAGCAACCTCGACCGGCCGGGCGTCGTCTGGCTGGCCTACCCGGTGCCGTCGGGGCAGCAGGCCGCCGCCGACCCGGCCGGCCTCGCGGCGCTGCTGTCCCCGGTCCGCGCCGACCTGCTGCGCCGGCTGCGCGGGGAGTGGACGATGTCGCAGGTCGCGGACGCGCTGCAGGTGGTGCCCAGCGGTGCGACGCACCACGTCGACGCGCTGGTCGCGGCCGGGCTGGTGCAGCGCCACCGCGACGGCCGGCACACGGTCGTGCGCCGGACCCGTCGCGGCGAGGAGCTGCTGGCCCTCTACACCTGAGCGGGCCGCCCGCTCAGGCCAGGACCGCCGCCGCGGCCGTGCGGAGGTCGGTCACCGGGCGGCCGAGGAGCTTCTCCAGGTCCTCGGACGGCTCGCTGAACAGGCCGGAGGCGATGAGGTCGTAGACGAACGCGAGGCCACCGGTCTCCTCGGGCGGGACCGCCCGGTAGGCCACCGGCCGGCCGGACACCTCGGTCAGGGTGCGGGCGAGGTCGGCGTAGGTCCACAGCGGGCCGCGCAGCTCGTAGGCGACGTCGCCGGAGTCGCCCTTCGTCAGCGCGGCGGAGGCGCCGAGGCCCAGCTCGCGGATCGAGGCGAAGTTGACCGGCACCCCGCGGTCCGCGGCCCGCAGCTCGCCCGCGGCGACGACCTCGCGCAGGCCCGGGTTGATCACCAGCTCGCTGTAGAAGGTGTTGCGCAGCAGCGTGTGCGCCACCCCGGAGTCGCGCAGCAGCGCCTCGGTGGCCGTGTGGTCGGCGAGGAAGCCCTGGCCGTTCTGCGCCCCGATCGCGCTGGTGTAGGCGATCCGGCCCACCCCGGCGGCCACCGCGGCGTCGATCGCGTTGCCGTGCTGGCGCGGCCGGACCCCGGGCGTGGTGTCCGGGCTGGAGACGAGCAGCAGCACGTCCGTGCCGGCGAACGCGGCGCGCAGGCTCTCCGGGTCGTCGTAGTCACCGCGCCGGACGTCGACGCCGCGGTCGGCGAGGTCCGCGGCCTTCCCCGGGTCGCGGGCGACCGCGACCAGTTCCGTGGCGGGCAGGCGGGTGAGAAGGTCCTCGACGACGACGCGGCCGAGCTTCCCGGTGACTCCGGTGAGAGCGAACATGGTTCCGACGGTAGACCTGGGACTCACTCGTGGTAAGTACGTACCTGTCGGTAAGCAGACGACCCGGAGGTGGGCATGCAGGTGGGGACGACCGGTTGGCCGGTGCGGGGTGACGCGTTCGACAGCGAGTGCCCGACGCGGGAGGTGCTCGACCACGTGACGAGCAAGTGGGCGGTGCTGGTGCTGGCCGCGCTGGCGGCGGACCCGCTGCGGTTCTCCGCGCTGCGCCGCCGGATCGCGGGCGTCAGCGACAAGATGCTGGCCCAGACCCTGCGCACGCTGGAGTCCGACGGGTTCGTCGCCCGCGAGGTGGCGCCGACGACCCCGCCGCAGGTGACCTACAGCCTGACCCCGCTCGGCGAGGACCTGACCGGCCACCTGACCGGCCTGCTGGAGTTCCTGGCCGTGCGCATCCCCGACATCCAGGCCGCCCGGGGGGTCGTGCGCGCGCAGACGGGTTAGCACCTCTGCGCGCGCACGGGGGCGTCAGCCCACCGCCGAGAGCTCCGCGGGCGCCTCGGTGCGGGGCTCGGCCGTGCCGCGCTCGCCGTCGAGCAGCGGGCAGTCGAGCCAGTTCTCCGGGATGCCGAACGCGTCGACCAGCTCGCGGGCGTGCGGGCGCAGCTCGCCGCAGAGCGCGTTGACCGCGCCGGTGACGGCCTTGGTGCGCGCCGCGGTCAGGTAGCCGTGCTCGACGAACCAGGCCCGGTCGGCCTCGATCGTGGACAGCCCGTGCAGGGCCAGCAGCCGCCCGAGCAGCGGGTCCCGGTCGGCGACGGCGGCGAACGCGTCGAACACCACCCGGTCGACGTACGCGCGGGCGGCGGCGAGCAGGTGGTCCTGCGCCCCGTTGAAGATCGCGAACTGGTCGGCCCCGGGGGCCAGCGCCTTGCGCATCCGCTGCGCCGCGCTCGCCAGCAGGTGCTGCTCGCGCGCGGCGATCAGCCGGCGCTGCACGGCGGTGTCGCGGACGTCGCCGCGCTCGATGAGCGGCCGCACGCCGGTGCGCTCCACGACGGCGTCGGCGACGATCCCGGCGGCGAAGCGGGCCTTGCCCAGCAGGTCGAGCCGGGCCACGCCCTTGCCGTAGTCGGACAGGATCGTCTTCGCGACGAGCTGCAGCAGGACGGTGTTGTCGCCCTCGAACGTCGTGAAGACGTCGGTGTCGGCCTTGAGCGCCGGGAGCAGGTTCTCCGCGAGGTAGCCCGCGCCGCCGCACGCCTCGCGGCAGGTCTGGATGGTGCGGGTGGCGTGCCAGGTGCCGATCGCCTTGATCCCGGCGGCGCGGGTCTCCAGCTCGCGCTGCCCGGCCTCGTCGGCCTCGGCGCCCGCGCCCTGGAGCTCGTGCATCCGCTCCACCAGGTCGTTCTGCGCGACGTGCAGCGCGTACGTCGTGGCCAGCAGCGGCAGCAGCTTGCGCTGGTGCACGAGGTAGTCCAGGACGACGACCTCCTCGCCGGTGGCCGGGTTGGCGAACTGGCGGCGCGTGTTCCCGTACCGGACGGCCAGGGCCAGCGCCTTCTCCGCGGCGCTCCCCGCCCCGCCGGCGACGCTGATCCGGCCGCGCACGAGCGTGCCGAGCATCGTGAAGAAGCGGCGGGTCTCGTTGTCGATCGAGCTCGAGTAGGTGCCGTCGGGGGCGACGTCGCCGAACCGGTTGAGCAGCGCCTCGCGCGGCACCCGGACCCGGTCGAACACCAGCCGGCCGTTGTCCACGCCGTTGAGCCCGGCCTTCACGCCGCAGTCGCTGATCGTGACGCCCGGCAGCGCGGCGCCGTCCTCGTCGCGGATGGGGACGAGGAACGCGTGCACGCCGTGGCCGGTGCCGTCCGTGACGAGCTGGGCGAACACCGCCGCCATCCGCGCGTCGCGGGCCGCGCCGCCGATGTAGTCCTTGCGCGCGCCCGGCTCCGGGGTGTGGATCTCGAACTCCTGCGTGGCCGGGTCGTACGTCGCGGTGGTGCGCAGGTGCTGCACGTCGGAGCCGTGGCCGGTCTCGGTCATGGCGAAGCAGCCCAGCAGCGTGCCGTCCATCGTGTCGCGCAGGTACCGGTCGTGGTGGCGCGCCGTGCCGAGCGCCTGCAGCGCCCCGCCGAACAGCCCCCACTGCACCCCGGCCTTGACCAGCAGCGACAGGTCCCCGTAGCCGAGCATCGCGAACGAGGTGACGACGCCGCCGACGTCGCCCCCGCCGCCGTAGGCCGGGTCGAAGCCGCGGTGCGGGCGCCCGGAGTCGGCGAGCATCCGCACCGCCTCGGCGATCTGCGCGCGGTACTCCTCGGTGCTCGCGTCCGGGTCGGGATCGAGCTTGAGCCCGCCCATCTCGGCGCGGACCTCGTCGCGCACGGCGGCCCAGCGGCCGTCGAGCACGGTGCGCAGATCGGTCGGGCGCAGACCGGTCGGGCGCAGACCGGTCGGGCGCAGGTCGGTGGGGCGCGCTTCGGTCATGACGGAACCTCCTGATCGGCCACGACGCCGGAGAGTCCGGCCCAGGCCAGGTCGGTGATGTGGCGGGCGAGGTCGGCACGGCTCATGCCGTCCGGCCGGGCCAGCCAGTTCTCGGCGGCGGCGCGCACCATGCCGACGACGCCGTGCCCCCACGGCACGGCCGCCGCGACGTCGCCACCCGAGCGCTCCAGCTGCGCGGCGATGACGGCCGCGGCGTGGTCGCCGATGACGGAGACGAGGTCGGCGACCGGGTCGGCGGCCAGGCCGGGGACGAGCGGGCGGTGCACGACGAACCGGTAGACCTCGCGGTCGGACTCGACCAGCGCGAGGTAGGCCTCGATGCCGGCGACGGCCTGCGCGCGGGGGGAGTCCGCGCCGTCGATGGCCCGCCGGATCTGCCCGATGAGCACCTCGGCGACCCGGGCGCAGACGGCCGTGTAGAGCTCGGTGCGGTCGCCGAAGTGCCGGTAGACGACGGTCTTGCTGGTCCCGGCCCGCGCCGCCACCTCGTCCATGCCCACGCCGGCGCCGTGCTCGCGGATCGCGGCGATCGCGGCGTCGGTCAGCTCGGCACGGCGGGCCTGCCGGTGGGCGTCCCACCGGCTCGCGCGTCGATCCCGGACCGTCTTCACGGGACCGACAGTACCGCGTACCCGAGGTATCGGAAACGCGACGCGGCTCAGTTATACGGGACCTGCGGTACCGAGTACCGTCGGTACCATGACTCGATCGGTCCGCCGGGCTGCCGTCATCGGCGGCAACCGCATCCCCTTCGCCCGGGCGAACGGCGCGTACGCGCAGGCGTCCAACCTCGACATGCTCACCGCGACCCTCGACGGGCTCACCGCCCGCTTCGGGCTGGCCGGGCAGCAGGTCGGCGAGGTCGCCGGCGGCGCGGTGCTCAAGCACTCCCGCGACCGCGACCTCACCCGCGAGGCCGTCCTCGGCTCCCGGCTCGCCCCGACCACCCCGGCCTACGACGTCCAGCAGGCCTGCGGCACCGGCCTGGAGACCGCCGTCCTCGTGGCCAACAAGATCGCCCTCGGGCAGATCGACAGCGGCATCGCCGCGGGGGTCGACACCGCGAGCGACGCGCCCGTCGCCCTCAACGACGACCTGCGCCGCGTCCTCATGCG
>JAPLAT010000315.1 GCA_026393175.1 Pseudonocardiales bacterium | reverse complement strand
GCGGCGCCCGGCCGGGTGGCGGGGGCCTGCGCGGCGCGGCGCGGCTCGGTGCGCAGCACGGACACGAGCTCGCCGTCGCCGGTGACGGCGAGACCGGCGGGCGGCGGGGGCAGCTCGGTGTCCTGCGGGATGGCGCGCAGGGCCGACATCAGCGACGACGGCAGGGACGGGCAGGTGGCCGAGCGCAGGGCCGAGCGGGCCTGCCGCTGCGCGACGACGTCGGCGGCGCACTGCGGGCAGCCCGCCACGTGGGCGACGGCGCGCTCGTGCGGACCGTGCGCCAGCTCGTCGTCGACGAACGCGACGACGGCGTCGGAGGTGAGGTGCGCCGACCCCCAGTCGGGGGCGCTCACCGCGAACCTCCGGCGCGAGGGCGGGGACGTCGGGCCCTGCGTCATGCCATGACCTCCTCCTGCACCACGTCCGCGGCCCGCGCCTCACGGTCGCGCTCGATGGCGGCCCGCAGCGCGGCCCGCCCGCGGTGGATCCTGCTCCGCACGGTACCCAGCTTCACGCCGAGGGTGGTACCGATCTCCTCGTAGGACAGTCCCTCGACGTCGCACAGCACGACCGCGGCCCGGAACTCCGGCGGCAGGTCGTCCAGCGCCCGCTGCAGCGCGGGGTCGAGGTGGGTGTCGGAGAAGACCTGCTCCGGCTCGGGGCCCAGGCCCGCGATCCGGTCGGAGTCGTCGGGCAGCGCCTCCATGCGGATGCGCGCGCGGCGGCGGACCATGTCGAGGAAGAGGTTGGTCGTGATGCGGTGCAGCCAGCCCTCGAACGTGCCGGGGCGGTAGTTCGCCAGCGACCGGAAGACCCGCACGAACGTCTCCTGCGTGAGGTCCTCGGCGTCGTGCTGGTTGCCGGTGAGGCGGTAGGCGAGCCGGTACACCCGGTCGGCGTGCTCGCGGACGACCTCGTCCCACGTCGGCGGGGTCCACTGCGCGCCCTCGCCGGGCAGCACCGGGTCGCCGTGCGCCACCGGGTCCGCCGGGGCGGTGCCGGTCGGCGCCACCGTGGCCAGGCCGTCGCTCATGATCTTCTCGAACCCTTCGGCGCGGGTCGTGCTGCTCGGGTCAACGTCCCGGGGCCCCGGGCGGTTCCCGGGTACCCGCTCCACCGGCCGACGACCCCGACCGATCTGCGACCACAGTGCCCGACCCCTGTGAACGACGGGTGAGAACCGACTGAGAGGAGTCTGTGAATGCGGTCCGTGATCGGCGTACCGGTAACCTCGCGTCATGAGTGTGGACGCCGTCCAGGACTACGTCGAGGGCTTCCTCGCCGAGGACGACGTGCTGCTCGACGCCCGGGCCCGCGGTGCCGGGCTGGGCTGCGCCCCCATCACCCCCGGCGGCGGCGCCGGCCTGCGGTTCCTCGCCGCCACCATCGGTGCGCGGGCGGTCGTCGAGATCGGCACGGGCACGGGCGTCAGCGGGCTGTGGCTGCTCTCGGGCATGGCCGCCGACGGCACCCTGACCTCCATCGACGTCGACCCCGAGGCCCAGCGGGTCGCCCGCGGCGCGTTCGTCGCGGCCGGCCACGCGCCGTCCCGCCTGCGGCTGATCAACGGCATGGGCCTGGAGGTCCTGCCCCGGCTCACCGACGGCGCCTACGACCTCGTCGTCGTCGACACCGCCCGGGGCGGCGGCGGGATCGGCGGGGGCGCGGACTACCCGCGCTACCTCGACGAGGCCGTGCGGCTGCTGCGGCCCGGCGGGATCGTCGTCCTCGCCGGGGCGCTCGCGCCCGGGGTCCCGCTCGGGGCGGGCGGGACGGGCGGCGCGGACGACGCCGGCAGCGTCGCGCTGCGCGAGGTGGCCCGCCAGGTGCGCGGGGACGAGCGGCTGGTCGCGCTGCTCCTCCCGCTGGGCGACGGGCTGCTCGCCGCGGTCTCCGTCGGCTGAGCAGCGCGTTCACCTGATCGGCGGACCCGCGCGCGGCGTGCAAACGATCTTGCATTACCGTCCCGCCCGGTCGGGGACGACCCGGCCGAGAAGGACTCAGAGAGGACGACCCACCCGTGACGCAGACCCTCAACACCATCCTGCTGGACCCGGCGCGCCGACCCACCGTCATCGCCGACCTGCAGACCCTGGTCGACCAGGAGGTCTCCGACTCCGGCGGCGTGTCCGGCGCCCTCATCAAGGGCGGGTACGCGACGGCCAAGAAGATCAAGCCGAACCTGGTGCCCAGCGCCGTCGAGAAGCTGCTCCCCGACTTCGCCACCGCGCTCGAGCCGTTCTACGCCGACTACCGCGCCCAGGGCGGCTCGGACTTCGGCAGCTACCTCGCCGGCCGGCCCGACCAGGCCGCCAACGCGCTGCTGAGCGTCACCGACTCGAAGGCGCAGGAGACCAGCTCCGACGCCCTGCGCAAGGCCTACAACGGCATGCGCCCGAAGGGCCAGAAGAGCGTCGAGGCCGCCCTGCCCCGCCTGGGCGCGCTGATCGACCGGCACGCGGCCGCCGCGTCCGTCTGACCGCCCGCACGACCGCACGCACGACACCGGCGCGCCGGATCGGGGTCCCCCCGGTCCGGCGCGTCGCGTCCGGGCTCCTAGAGGGCCGTCATCCCCTTGCCCAGGACGACGACGCCGCCCGGGCTGACCGTGTACCGCGCGCGGTCGGTGGCCAGGTCCACGCCGACGAGCGCGCCGTCGGGCACGCTGACGTTCTTGTCCAGGATCGCGCCGCGCACGACCGCGCCCCGCCCGATCCGGACGCCGGGCAGGATCACCGAGTCCGAGACCTCCGCGCCCGCGTGCACGAGCACGTTCGGGCTGATCACCGACCGCCGCACGATGGCCCCGGAGATGATCGTGCCGGAGCCGACGATCGAGTCCTGGGCGATGCCGCCCTCCACGAACTTCGCCGGCGGCAGCGGGGCCGCGGCCGTGCGGATCGGCCAGCGGTCGTTGTAGAGGTTGAAGATCGGGTGCACCGACCACAGGTCGTTGTGCGCCTCGTAGTAGGCGTCGATGGTGCCGACGTCGCGCCAGTAGCCGGAGTCCCGGTCGGTGGCGCCGGGCACCACGTTCTC
>JAPLAT010000322.1 GCA_026393175.1 Pseudonocardiales bacterium | reverse complement strand
GCGTGGTGGTAGGCGGGGCGGTTGACGAAGTCGTAGGACAGGTCCGCGCCCGCCTCGGCGGTGGCGCGGATGTCGTCGATGGTGAGGTTGAGCTCCTGGAAGGTGAACCCGCCGAGCTTGCGCACCATCGAGCCGATGAGGTGGTTGGCCGCCTGGGAGAGCGGGTGGCCCTCCGACCAGGCCGACGCGCCCTCGGTGGTCGACTTCTCCACCCCGAGGAAGCCGTTGGCGTCCAGCCGCAGCGCGCCCGCGCCGAGGTCGGTGAGCGAGTGCAGCGCGTCGCCGATCACCAGCCGCATCCCCGCGAACGACGGGTCCAGCCAGTTGATCGAGGGCTGCCCCTCCTTGAAGTAGTGCAGGTACACCCAGCGCCGCTCGACGCCGTCCACCCCGACGACGGCCTTGGTGGCGCTCCAGTTCGTCTCCTTGACGCCCTCGGCGTAGAAGATCACCCGCTGCAGCCTGCCGATGATGTAGCCGGCCTTCTCCAGCCGCTCCTCGGTGGCGGCGTCGAGGTTGGCCGAGTCCTGCCCGGGCGGGACCTCGGGCAGCAGCCCCCAGTCCTCCGGCTCGACCTGCACCATGTGGTAGATGCCGGGGTAGTCGCCGTGGCCCATCTCGGCGAGCCGGAAGTCCGCGCCCTTGCCGGTGTGGCCGGGCACGATGTCGTCGATGATCGTGCCGCCGGACCAGGTCGCCATGCCGCACATCGCCCGGAACTCGGCCTCGGTGCCGAAGGCCGGGTCGATCTCGGTGGAGATGCGGTCGAAGTGCCCGTCGACGCTGGGCGTGGGCTGCCAGCCCGAGAGCCCGCCCGCCCGCTTCACCGGACCGGTGTGCACGGCCTCGATGCCGATCCGGGAGAACGCGTCCCACAGCGCCTCGTCGGCCAGCGCGGCCAGGAACGACTCCCCGGAGCGGGTGATGAAGGAGATCGGGTAGGCGGTGAACCACACCGACGCGGTCTCCACGGCCTGCCGCGGGCCCGGGTTGGCGAACGGGTTCTGCCACATCGTGCCCTGGCCGGAGAACTGGCGGCTGATCTCGTTGGCGTCGGCCAGCATCGACTGGCTGAGCAGCCACGACACGTACGCCGGGTTGGTGCCCGCCGCGGCCCCGTCCTTCGCGACGCTGCGCCGCGCGAACGGCGCCCGCACCCGGGCCCGGTGCCGCAGGCTGCGCGGCCGCGCGGGGTGGAAGTGCTCCGCGTAGGTGATCTCGCTGGGCTCGTGGGGGTGCTCGGGGGAACGGTCGGGGGACTGCTCGGCGGACATGCACTCTCCGTGCTGGGGGGTGGGCGCTCGATGCGCGACCGTAGTGGACCGGCCCGCCCGTCCGCCCGACGGGTGACGGCCCGTGCCGGCCCTGTCGCGGACGGTCAGCCCGGCTGGGCCAGGGCCCGGGAGATGGCTCGCGCACTCGTCCTGACCAGGGGCGCCAGGGCGGTCGACGCCGCCGTCCCGTGCCGGACGACGAGCGACACCGCGGCCACCACGGTCCCGTGCCGGTCGTGCACCGGTGCGGCGACCGACAGCGCGTCGTCGGTGACCTGCCGGTCGCTCACGGCGTACCCGCGGCCCCGCGTGTCGGCCAGCATCGCGCGCACCGCGTGCGGGTCGGTGACGGTGTGGGGGGTGTACCGCTCGATCGGCGCGGCGAGCACCTCCTCCTGGACCTCGGGCGGGGCGTGCGCGAGCAGCACCAGGCCCACGCCGGTGGCGGTGAGGGCGAACCGGCCGCCGACCCGGGTGAGCACGGGCACGGCGTGGCTGCCCGCGATCCGCTCGACGAACACGACCTCGACGCCCTAGCGCACCGCGAGCTGCACGTTCTCCCGCGTGACCTGGCTGAGGTCCTCCAGGAACGGCAGGGCCCGCTCGCGCAGCGCCAGCCCGCGCGGGGCCAGCGCCGCCACCTCCCACAGCCGCAGTCCCACCCGGTAGCGGCCGTCGGCGCCGCGCTCCAGCGCGCCCCAGGCGGCCAGCTCGCCGGCCAGGCGGTGGGTCGTCGTCAACGGCAGGCCGGCGTGGCGGGCCAGCTCGGAGAGCGTGAGCGCGGGGTGGGCGGCGCTGAACGCGTCGAGCAGGCGCAGGCCCCGGGCCAGTACCGGTCCGGGCCGCTGCGCCACGGTGCCCACCCCGCTCCCCGTCTACAGGTCGAGCACGATCCTCGCGCACGCCGCCCGCGACACGCACGGGAACATGACGTCGTGCGCGGCGCGCTCGTCCGCGTCGAGCAGTGCGTCGCGGTGGTCCACCTCGCCGGCGAGCACCCCGGTCTCGCAGGTGCCGCAGGTGCCCTCGCGGCAGGACGACAGCGGGGCCAGCCCCGCCTCCTCCAGCACGTCGAGCAGCGGGCGGTCGGCGGGCACCGTGAGCACCGGGCCGCCCTCCCCGACCTGCGCCTCGAAGGCGGTGTCGCCGGAGGTGTCCACCTCGACCGGGGTGAACCGCTCGATCCGCAGGTCGCCGTCCGGGCAACGGGCCGCCATCGCGTCGAGCAGCGGGCCGGGGCCGCAGCAGTAGACGAGCCCGCCCGCGGGCCGCCCGGCGAGCAGCCCGTCCAGGTCGAGCAGCCCGTGCTCGTCCTGCGGGCGCAGCGCCACCCGGTCCCCGTACGCGGCCAGTTCCGCGGTGAACGCCATCGACGCCGCGGTGCGGCCGCCGTAGACCAGCCGCCAGTCCGCGCCCGCGGCGCTCGCCGCGGCGAGCATCGGCAGGATCGGGGTGATCCCGATGCCGCCCGCGACGAACAGGTAGTGCGCGGCGGGTTCCAGGGCGAAGTGGTTGCGCGGCCCGCGCACCCGCACGACGTCGCCCTTGGCCAGGGTGTCGTGCACGTGCGCGGAGCCGCCGCGGCCCGCGGGCTCGCGCAGCACGGCGACCCGCCAGGCCGTCCGGTCGGCGGGGTCGCCGCACAGGGAGTACTGGCGCTCCAGGTCCGGGCGTTGCGGGTCCGGCAGCAGGTCGACGTGCGCCCCCGGTTCCCAGGCGGGCAGGGCGGCCCCGCCCGGGTCGCGCAGGTGCAGCGCGACGACGCCGTCGGCCTCGTCGGTGCGGTCGTCGACGACGAGGTCGCGCTCCTGCGCGCCCGGCCCGGTCACGACCCGTGCCCGATCGGGTGCGCGAGCAGCCAGTCCCACACCTCGATCGGCCCGTCGGCGACGTAGGTGGCCCCGCAGTGGCAGGTGCCCTGCAACCGGTCGCTGCCGGGCAGCCACACCACGCGCAGCACCCCCGGTCCGGTGAGCATCCGGGTCGGCTCCACGGTCACGCCCCGGCCACCGGCGCGGCCACCGCGGCGTCCCCGGCGGCCAGCCGGGCCAGCATGCGGCGCGCGGCGAGCCCGCCGGTGTCGATGTTGATCGACAGCTCCTGCCGGTCGGCGGGCTCGCTCGCGACCACGGTCTCCAGCACGTTCAGGGCCGCCACGTCCTGCAGCACGACGGTGCGGTTCTGCTCGGCGATGAAGGCCGAGACCTCCTCGTCGTCGCGGGCGAAGTCGCGGGCCACGGCCCAGAAGTCGTGCGTGGACGTCTCGGTCTCGGGGGTGATGGCGTAGACGACCTCGACGTGGAAGGCGTCCGGGTCCGAGCCGTCCGGGCGCGGCACCGAGCCGACCGGCGCGATCCGGCTGTGCAGCAGGTAGAGGCACGGCGGGGTGTACTCGATGTCCTGCCAGCGCGCGATCCGCCCGGTGAGCCCGGTGGAACGGCTGTAGAAGGGCGGGCACTCGGCGTCGTCCATGTGGCGGCTGACGTACACGACGCCGGCGTCGTCGTCGACCTCGGTGGTGATCGGCGTCGACGCGACCTCGGGCGTGCCGATGTAGCCGCCGTGCAGGTAGGTCTCGTGGGACAGGTCGAGCAGGTTGTCCACGAGCAGGTCGTAGCGGGCCGCGAGCGGCTCCATCCCGGACACGACGGTCCAGTCCGGGGAGTCCAGCCAGGGCGCGCGCGGGACGCGGGTGCCCGCGGCCCGGTCCGGGTCGCCGACGAAGACCCAGACGAAGCCGTCCTGCTCCAGCACCGGGTAGGGCCGCAGCCGGGCGGTGCGCGGCACGCGGGTCTGGCCCGGCACGGCGACGCAGCGCCCGCCCGCGTCGTAGGTGAAGCCGTGGTAGCCGCAGACGACCCGGTCGTCGACGAGCCGGGTGGGGGCCTGCGACAGCGGGAACCGGCGGTGCACGCACCGGTCCGACATCGCGGTGACGGCGCCCTCGGCGGTGCGCCAGAACAGGATCGACTCGCCGCAGATCGTGCGGGAGAACAGGTCGTGGCCGATCTCGCGCCCGAAGGCGGCGACGTACCACTGGTCACGGACGATCATGCGAGCTCCTTCGTGGTGGTGGGGCGGGCGACCGGGGCGACGGCCGGCAGCAGCAGCAGGACCGCGGCCACCGCGACGAACAGCCCGCCGACGACGAGGTAGAGGTCCTGGGGCGCCCAGCCGCCGTCCAGCAGCACGCCGGCCAGTGCGGGGGCGAGGATGGCGCCGGCGCGGCCGATGCCCAGCGCCGTGCCGACGCCGGTGCTGCGCACGTCCGCGTCGTAGGCGACCGGGGCGAGCGCGTAGAGGCCTGCGACGCAGCCGTTGGCCATGAGCCCGATCAGCCCGCCGACGGCGAACGCCAGCGCCAGGGCCGACGTCGTCGCGACGAACACGGCGAGCAAAACGGCCGTGCCGACGAGGAAGCCGACGAGCACGTCGCGCAGCGCGAACCGGGTGGCCAGCAGGCCGAGCAGCGCGGCGCCGAAGATGCCGCCGACGTTGAGCAGCGTGCCGCCCGTGATGCCCTGGCCCGGGGTCAGCCCGGCCTCGACGAGCAGCGTCGGCGTCCAGCTCAGGACGAAGTAGAACCCGGCCATGACCCCGAAGAACCCGGCCCACAGCACGAGGGTGGTGCGGCGCAGGCCCGGGCCGAGCAGGGCGCGGAAGCCCGCGCCGATGCCGCCGGTGGACGGCGCGGTGTCGGGCAGCCGGTCGGCGGCCGGGATGCCGAGCCGCGCGGCGAGGGCGTTGACCCGCTCCAGCGCCCCGGCCGGGCGCCGGGTCAGCAGGAACGCGGGCGACTCGGGCAGCCGCCACCACACGAGCGGGACCGCGACGAGGGTGATCACGCCGCCGAACAGGAACACCGCGCGCCAGCCCGCGCCGCCGATGAGGACGGCCGCGACGACGCCGCCGAGCGTGGCGCCCAGCGCGTAGCCGGTGGAGTTCAGGCTGACCGCGAAGCCGCGCCAGCGCCGGGAGGCGTACTCGGCGGCGATGACGTTGCTGCTGGCCAGGATGCCGCCGATGCCGACGCCGGTGACCACCCGGAGCAGCCCGAGCTGCGTGGGGCCCTGGGCGAGCGAGGACAGCAGCATCGCCGCGCTCGCCACGGCCAGGCAGCCGAGGATGATCGGCCGGCGCCCGACGCGGTCGGCCCACGGCGCCACCAGCAGCGACCCCAGCGCCATGCCGACCAGGCCCGCCGAGAGCAGCAGGCCCGTCTGCGCGCCGGTCAGCTGCCACTCGGCGGTCACCGAGCTCGCGGTGAACGCCATGACCAGCACGTCGAAGCCGTCGATCATGTTCAGCAGCACGCAGACCGCGACCACGGTCCACTGGAAGCGGTGCATCGGCCCGTCGTCGAGGGCCTGCCTGATGTCGGTCGAGCGCGTGGTACTCATGGTGGCGGTACTCCGTTGTCCGTCCGGCCCGCGGGCAGCGGGTCCGTCGAGGGTGAACGGCGTCACGCGCGCCCGGGAGCGGGGTTTCCGGATGCCGGAAGGGTCAGAGGTCCTCGGGCAGCTGCGGGACCGCCAGGTGCGGGTCGGCGCGCAGCAGGGTGCCGCGGGTGACCGAGCGGGCGCCGAACCGCTCGCGCACCCGGTCGAGCGCGCCGTCCAGGCCCGGCTCGGCGGCCTTGTCGAAGGGCAGCGCGAGCTGCGCGGAGGTGTCGGAGCACAGCCCGGAGAACGACAGCCCGAGCAGCGTGAGCCCCTGCTCCTCCACCAGCGGCAGGGCCCCGCGCAGCAGCTCGCGCGCGGCCTCCAGCAGCGTGGCCGTGTGGCCGGTGGCCTCGGCGAGGGTGTGCGAGCGGGTGGCCCGGGTGAAGTCGGCGAAGCGCAGCCGCAGCACGACCGTGCGGCACAGCCTGCCGTGGCCGCGGCTGCCCTCCGCCCGCAGGCGCCGGGCCAGCCGGTCGACCGTGCCGGCGAGGATCGCGTCGAGTTCCTCGGGCGTGCGCCTGCGCCGGCCCAGCGCCTGCTGCGAGCCGATGGAGCGCCGCCGCCGGGTGGTGTCGACCCGGCGCGGGTCGCGGCCCACGGCCAGCGCGTGCAGGTGGTGCCCGCCCGCCGGGCCGAGGATGGACACCAGCGACGCCTCGCCCAGTGCCGCCACCTCGCCGACGGTGCGCACGCCGAGCGTGTGCAGCTTGCCCGCCGTGACCCTGCCGACCCCCCACAGCCGCTCCACCGGCAGCGGGTGCAGGAACGCGAGCTCGGCCTCGGGCGGCACGCGCAGCAGCCCGTCGGGCTTGGCGACGCCGCTGGCCACCTTGGCCAGGAACTTCGTGCGCGCGATGCCGACCGTGATCGGCAGCCCGACCTCGTGGGCCACCCGCTCGCGCAGCCGCGTCGCGATCTCCAGCGGCGGGCCCGCGATCCGGCGCAGCCCGCCGACCTCCAGGAACGCCTCGTCGATCGAGATGCCCTCCACCAGCGGCGTGGTGTCGCGGAAGACCGCGAACACCGCCCTGCTCGCCTCGGAGTACGCCGCCATCCGGGGCGGCAGGACGACGGCCTCCGGGCACAGGAACCGGGCCGTCCGCCCGGGCATCGCCGTGCGCACGCCCCGCCGCTTGGCCTCGTAGCTGCAGGCGAGCACCACCCCGCCGCCGACGATCACCGGCCGCCCGCGCAGCCGCCGGTCGTCGCGCTGCTCGACCGAGGCGTAGAACGCGTCGAGGTCGGCGTGCAGGATGGTCGCGGCGTCGGACACGAACAGATGTTCGCACGCCGCCCCGACGGAATCAGCCCCTGACCTCCCGGTGCCGGCCCTCGGGGATCAGCCCTTCCGGAGCGCGACCACCCCGGTGGCCGCGGCCGCCAGCGCCACACCCGCCACCAGCGCCGACGACACCGGCCCGATCGACCGCCCCCCGCTGCTGCGCCGGCCCAGCAGCGCCGCCGCGGCGTCGAACAGGTCGCAGGCCAGCCCGGCCTGCAGGAGCGTGGTCCGGGCGGGCCCGGTGGTGGCGAGCGTCGCCGCGGCCAGCGCGACGTCCCGGACGCCGAACAGCCGGGCCATGAGCACCGCCTCGGGGTCGTCGACCCGCAGGCCGAACGCCTTCCCCGCCAGTCCGGGGGCGGCCCACGCGCCCACGCCCACGGCGGTGCGCAGGGCGGCGAGAGCGGTGACGGGGGTGTCGGCGCCGGCCATCGGCGGCCTCCTCATCGGGGGGTGACGATCACGGGCCCGCAGTCTGGCACGCCCCTCCCGCGCCCCCGATCCGGCGATGGTCGTCGCCCCGGGGAGGCCCGGACCGCGTCGCCCGAGCCGCCCGCCGATGGGCAAGGGCAGGCCGCCGTGGCGCATGCCGCGCGGTTCCGCCCGACCCCAAGATCGCCGCGACCGGGACGTGAGCGCCACTGGTGGCCCTCGTGTCCCGGTCGCGGCGATCATGCGCGCGATCGGCCCGTAGGGGCGGGGGTGTTGGGGGTCGGAGAGGTCTGCCGTGGGGCCGGCCGGGGGCGCGCTCGGCCGGCTCCCCGCGCGCCGGCTCGTCGGCCGGGCGGCGCCGGTGGTGCGGTGTCGGGCGGGCGCGCCGGGTGGAGGCCCGGACTGCGTCGCCGGATCCGCCCGCCGGTGGGGAGACGCAGGCCGCGTCAGTTCATGCCGGGGAAGCCCGGGCCCGGCTCGGGCCGCCCGACCTCAAGATCGCCGCGATCGGGACGTGAGCGCCACTGGTGGCC
>JAPLAT010000049.1 GCA_026393175.1 Pseudonocardiales bacterium | reverse complement strand
ACCGAGGGCGGCGAGCGGCGCCCGCTGTCCACCCTCGACCCGACGCGCCGCCAGGCGGCCGTGTCCTTCGCCGCCACCCCGGCCCGTCCCGTCGCCGCGGACGCCGCGCCCGCCGTCACCCACGCGCTGCGGGTGGGCGGGGCGCTGCTCGCCGCGGAGATGGTCGGCGGGGCGCAGCGGCTGCTCGACCTCACCGTCGCCTACGCGGGCACCCGGCTGCAGTTCGGCCGCCCGATCGGCTCGTTCCAGGCCGTCAAGCACCGGTGCGCCGACATGCTGGTGCTCGTCGAGCACGCCCGGTCGACCGCCCAGCACGCGGCCTGGGCGCTGCAGGACGGCCTGGACGACGCCGACCTCGCCGTGGACGTCGCGCAGGCCACCTGCTCGGAGGCCTACCGGCGCGTCGCCCTGGACGCGGTGCAGCTGCACGGCGGCATCGGCTTCACCTGGGAGCACCCCTGCCACCTGTACGTCAAGCGGGCCGTCACCGACGCCGCCCTGCTCGGCAGCCCCGAGCAGCGCCGCGACCGGATCGCCGCCGCGGTGCTGGACGGCGCCGAGCCGACCCGCCCGCTGGTGGTCGCCACGGGCTGAGCCGTGCTCACCGGGCTGCGCGACGTCACGCTGGGGTACGGCGACGGCCCCCCGGTGCTGCACGGCGTCACGCTGCTGGCCGGACCGGGGGAGGTGCTCGCCGTCGTCGGGCCCTCGGGCTGCGGGAAGACCACGGCGCTGCGGGCGGTGGCCGGGCTGGAGCGCGTCCGGTCGGGCACGGTGCTCGTCGGCGGCGCCGACGTCACGCGCCTGCCCACGGCCGAGCGCGGCGTCGCGATGGTGTTCCAGGAGTCCGCGCTGGTGCCCTTCCTCGACGTCGCGGCCAACCTGGGCCGGGCGGAGCGGTTCGGGGCGCCCACCGCCCCGGCGCCGGAGCGGCTGCGCCGCCGCGACCGGCTGCGGCTGCGGCACCTGCTGCGCCGCATGCCGGCCACGCTGTCCACCGGGGAGCGCGGCCGGGCCGGGATCGGGCGGGCGCTGGAGCGGGCCCCGGCGGCGTTCCTGTTCGACGAGCCGCTCGCCCACCTCGACGCGGGCGAGCGGGCCAGGGTGCGGCGCACGATCGTCGACGCGGTGCGCTCGGCCGGGGTCCCGGCGCTGTGGGTGAGCCACGACCAGGCCGAGGCGATGGTCGTCGGCGACCGGCTCGCGGTCCTGCACGCGGGGCGGGTCGCGCAGGTCGGGCCGCCGCGCGAGGTCTACGACCGGCCCGGGGACGTGGTCGTGGCCGGGGCGCTGGGGGAGCCGCCGATCGCGCTGCTCCCGGCCCGCGCGGTGCCTGGCGGGTACGACCTCGGCACCCGGGTGCTGCCGCTGTGGGGGCCGCTGCCGCCCGGGGTCCCGGCCGGCGGCGAGGTGCTGCTCGGGCTGCGCGCCGAGGACGTCGGGCCGCCGGGTGACCCGGCGGCCGTCGCCGTCGCGGCCGTCGTCGTGTCCGTGGCCGCGGTGGGGCCGCACGCCGCGGTCACCGCGGAGCTGGCCGTGCCCGGCGACGCCGACGGCGCCCGGATCGTCGCCCGGCTGCCCGCCGCCCCGCGGGTCGGCGACCGCGTCGACCTCGCGGTGGACGCCCGCCGGGCGCACGTGTTCGACCGCTCGACCGGCCGTGCCGTCGCCCACCGCGACCACGGTCATCAGAAGTGATGACGGGCCGCCCGACCGGCTAACCCCCGGGCCGTCCCGCGCGACTGACCGGGCATGACCGCCCTCCCCTCGCGCCCCGCCCCGGCCCTGACCGCGGCCCCCGCCGCGGGCCGCGTGATCGCCCTGATGTTCGCCGTCACCGTCGCGGCGTTCGTGCTCGGCCTCGTCGCGCTCTAGCCTGCCGGGGTGACCGCCCCCGCGCTCCCGCCGTCCGGGCCGACCTCCGCCGCGGCGCCGCCCGTCCCGTCCGCGGGGCACGTCGTCGTCGCCGACGCCGACGGCGCGGCCTACACCTCGCTGCGGCAGCGCCCGGCCTCCCGCGCCGAGAGGTACGCGATGGGCAAGGCCCTGCGCAAGCGGGTGCCCCGCTCCGCGCTGGCCGACTGGACGCCGCCCGACGACCGTCCCGACCCGGTCGCGCTCGTGCGGCACTCCCACGAGGGCAGGCTCCCCGACCTCGTCCCGGTGCGGGTCGGCCGCATGATCGCCTCGCCGTACGGGTTCCTGCGCGGCAGCGCGGTCGTGATGGCCCACGACGTCGCGCACCTGCCCGCCACCGGGATCCGGCCGGTGATCTGCGGCGACGCCCACCTGGGCAACTTCGGCTTCTACGCCTCGCCCGAGCGCGACCTCGTCATCGACCTCAACGACTTCGACGAGGCCCACCCCGGCGGCTGGGAGTGGGACCTGCGGCGGCTCGGCGCGAGCATCTGGGTGGCCGGGCGGCACAACGGGGCCAGCGAGGGGCACTGCGCGGACGGCGTCGCCGCGTGCGCCGCGGCCTACCGCGCGGAGCTGCGGTTCCTCGCCGACGAGGCGCTGATGTCGCGGTCCTACGAGCGCCTCGACGTCGACCGGCTCACCGACGAGGCGCCGGCGTCGCTGCGGGGCGAGGTGAAGCGGGCCGCCCAACGGGCGCGGCGGCGCACGAGCGACCGCGCCCTGCCGCGGTTCACCGAGGAGGTCGCCGGCACGCGGCGGATCGTCGAGGAGCCGCCGCTGATCACCCGGCTGCCCGACGCGGAGGCCGAGGCCGTCGGCGTCGCGCTGGACGAGTACCTGCACACCCTCGCCCCGCACTGGCGGCGCGTCCTGGGCGGCTACACGCTGCTCGACGTCGCCCGCAAGGTCGTCGGCGTGGGCAGCGTGGGCCTGCGCGCCTACGTCGCGCTGCTGGAGGGCTCCGCCCCCGACGACGTGGTGTTCCTGCAGCTCAAGCAGGCGCGGCGGTCGGTGCTCGCGCGCTACGTGCACGGCAGCTCGGCGCTGCACGCCCACCAGGGCCAGCGGGTGGTGGAGTACCAGCAGGCACTGCAGACCGTGTCCGACCCGCTGCTGGGCTGGGCGACCGTGTCCGACGGCCACGGCGGCGAGCACCAGTTCTACGTGCGCCAGTTCCGCAACATGAAGGGCACCGTGCCGCTGGACGCGATCGGGCCGGGCGCGCTCGCCGACTACGCGGGCGTCGTCGGCCACCTGCTGGCGAAGGGCCACGCCCGCACCAGCGGCGCGTCGATGATCGCCGGCTACCTGGGGCGGGGCGACAACCTCGACCGCGCGCTCACCACGTTCGCCCAGGCCTACGCCGACCAGACCGAGGCCGACCACGCCGCGCTGGTCCGCGAGGTGAAGGCGGGCAGGATGCCGGTGGAGACGGGTGTCTGAGGTGCGGATCGCGTCGCTGCTGCCCGCGGCCACCGAGATCGCGGGCGCCGTCGGGCTGGCCGACGCGCTGGTGGCCGTCACGTTCGAGTGCGACGAGCCCGCCGGCGTGCGCGACCGGGTGCCCGTCGTCGTCACCTCGGCGCTGCCCGCCGGGCTGACCCCGGCCGAGATCGACGCCGTCGTGCGGGAGCGCTCCGCCGCGCGGCGCCCGCTGTACGACCTCGACGCCGCCACCCTGCGCGCCGCCGCCCCCGACCTCATCCTCACCCAGGACCTGTGCCGGGTCTGCGCGCTGCCCGCGGGCACCGTCACCGACGCGCTGGACGCCCTGGGCTGCACCGCCGACGTGCTGTCGGTCGACCCGCACACCGTCGACGCGGTCCTGGCCGCGATCGCCGAGGTCGGCCGCCGGGGCGGTGCCGCCGGGCCGGCCGCGGCGCTGGTGGCCGCCCTGCGCGCGCGGCTCG
>JAPLAT010000462.1 GCA_026393175.1 Pseudonocardiales bacterium | reverse complement strand
GTGGTGCTGCGCCGGTCAGGGGGCGGGGGACCCGGAGAGCCACCCCCGTACACGCGGCAGGAAGAGAAGGACGACCGACGACCATGGCGGGACAGAAGATCCGCATCAGGCTGAAGGCCTACGACCACGAGGCCATCGACGCCTCCGCGCGCAAGATCGTCGAGACGGTCACGCGCACGGGGGCTCGGGTCGTCGGGCCGGTGCCGCTGCCGACGGAGAAGAACGTGTACTGCGTCATCCGCTCGCCGCACAAGTACAAGGACTCGCGCGAGCACTTCGAGATGCGCACGCACAAGCGGCTGATCGACATCCTCGACCCGACGCCCAAGACGGTCGACGCGCTCATGCGCATCGACCTGCCGGCCAGCGTCGACGTGAACATCCAGTAGGGCTGATCGAGACGATGAGCGACAGGCAGATCACCGGGATCCTGGGCACCAAGCTCGGGATGACCCAGGTCTTCGACGAGAACAACCGGGTCGTGCCGGTCACCGTGGTCCAGGCGGGCCCGAACGTGGTGACGCAGGTCCGCACGGCGGAGAAGGACGGCTACGTCGCCGTCCAGCTCGCCTACGGCGCGATCGACCCCCGCAAGGTGAACAAGCCCCGCACGGGCCACTTCGCCAAGGCCGGCACCACGCCGCGCCGCCACCTGGTGGAGCTCCGCACCACCGACGCCGGCGAGTACGCGGTCGGCCAGGAGATCACCGCCGAGGTGTTCGCCGACGGCGCGACCGTCGACGTGGTGGGCACGAGCAAGGGCAAGGGCACCGCGGGTGTCATGAAGCGCCACGGCTTCAAGGGCCTCGGCGCCAGCCACGGCACGCAGCGCAAGCACCGCTCGCCGGGCTCCATCGGCGGCTGCGCCACCCCCGGCCGGGTCTTCAAGGGCCTCCGGATGGCCGGGCGCATGGGTGTCGAGCGCGTCACCACGCAGAACCTGACCGTGCACAAGGTCGACGCCGAGCGCGGCCTGCTGCTGATCAAGGGGGCCGTCCCCGGCCCCCGCGGCGGCCTGCTGCTGGTCAAGAGCGCCGCGAAGGGTGGTGCGAAGGCATGAGCACGATCGTGAAGGCAGACCTGCCCGCGCACGTCTTCGACGTCACGGCCAACGTGCCGCTGATGCACCAGGTCGTCGTCGGCCAGCTGGCCGCCGCCCGCCAGGGCACGCACGACACGAAGACGCGCGGCGAGGTCCGCGGCGGCGGCAAGAAGCCGTACCGCCAGAAGGGCACCGGTCGCGCCCGCCAGGGCGCGACGCGCGCGCCGCAGTTCGCCGGCGGTGGCACCGTCCACGGACCGACGCCGCGCGACTACACGCAGAAGACGCCCAAGAAGATGAAGGCGGCCGCCCTGCGCGGCGCCCTGTCCGACCGGGCCCGCGCCGGCCGCGTGATCGTCGTCGACTCGCTGGTCACCGGCGACGCGCCGTCCACGAAGGCCGCGCGCAAGACGGTCGAGACCGTCGTGGGCGACGCCGGGAGCCGCGTGCTCGCCGTCGTCGGCCGCGAGGACGTCGTCAGCCAGCTCAGCCTGCGCAACCTGCCGGCCGTGCACCTCATCGCGCCGGACCAGCTGAACACCTACGACGTGCTCGTCAACGACGTCGTGCTGTTCACCGAGGAGTCCCTCGAGACCTTCCTCGCCGGTCCGATCGCGGCCGAGACCCGCAAGTCGCGCGCCGCCGCGGCGGACGCCCCGCAGAGCCTGGTGAAGGCCCCCGCGAAGGGTGCCCCCGAGGCCGCGGACACCACGCAGGCCGAGGCGCCGTACGGCGAGGGCAGCCACGCCCCGCTGGCCGACGGCACCCAGCCCGAGGGCTTCCCCGTCAAGGGCAACGCCGACTCGATGCTCTACCACGTGCCGGGCAGCTCGTTCTACGCCCGCACCGTGGCCGAGGTCTGGTTCGCGTCCGCCGAGGCGGCGGAGGCGGCCGGGTTCCAGCTGCCCCCGTCGCAGCGTAAGGAGGAGGGCAAGTGATCCCCGACCCGCGGGACATCCTGCTCGCGCCGGTCGTCTCGGAGAAGAGCTACGGGCTGCTCGAGGAGCGCCAGTACACCTTCGTCGTGAAGCCGGACGCCAACAAGACCGAGATCAAGATCGCCGTCGAGAAGGTGTTCGGGGTGAAGGTGCTCAGCGTCAACACGCTGACCCGCACCGGGAAGCGCAAGCGCTCCCGCACCGGCTACGGCAAGCGCAAGGACACCAAGCGCGCGATCGTCACGCTCTCCGAGGAGAGCCGGGCGATCGACGTCTTCGGTGGCCGGGCAGGGGCGTAAGCAATGGGTATCCGCAAGTACAAGCCGACGACCCCGGGCCGCCGCGGCTCGTCCGTCTCGGACTTCGCCGAGATCACGCGCTCCACGCCGGAGAAGTCGCTGATCCGTCCGCATCGCGCTGCTGCACTACGCGGACGGCGAGAAGCGCTACATCATCGCGCCGGACAAGCTGAAGCAGGGCGACAAGGTCGAGGCGGGGGCGCGGGCCGACATCAAGGTCGGCAACAACCTCCCGCTGCGCAACATCCCGACCGGCACCGTGATCCACGCGATCGAGCTCCGCCCCGGTGGCGGCGCGAAGATCGCGCGGTCGGCCGGCGCCCGGGTGCAGCTGGTCGCCAAGGACGGGCCGTACGCGCAGCTGCGCATGCCCTCCGGCGAGATCCGCAACGTCGACGTGCGCTGCCGCGCCACCGTCGGCGAGGTCGGCAACTCCGACCACTCCAACATCAACTGGGGCAAGGCGGGCCGCATGCGGTGGAAGGGCAAGCGCCCGACCGTCCGCGGTGTCGCCATGAACCCGGTCGACCACCCGCACGGTGGTGGTGAGGGCAAGACCTCCGGTGGTCGCCACCCGGTCAACCCCGCGGGCAAGCCCGAGGGCCGCACCCGCCGCACCAAGCCGTCCGACAAGTTGATCGTCCGCCGCCGGCGTACCGGCAAGAAGCGCTGAGCAGGGAGGTAAAAGATGCCGCGCAGCCTGAAGAAGGGCCCGTTCGTGGACGACCACCTGCTCAAGAAGGTGGACGCGCTCAACGAGTCCGGCAAGAAGACCGTCATCCGGACCTGGTCCCGACGGTCCACCATCATCCCCGACATGATCGGCCACACGATCGCGGTGCACGACGGCCGCAAGCACGTGCCGGTGTTCGTGTCGGACTCGATGGTCGGCCACAAGCTGGGGGAGTTCGC
>JAPLAT010000198.1 GCA_026393175.1 Pseudonocardiales bacterium | reverse complement strand
CCCTCCACGGACGCGCCGTCCACGGAGACGTGCGGCGGGTAGTTGCCGCGGAAGAACGCGGTGTCGACGACGACGTGGTCGACCACCCCGGCCGCGCCGAGGCGGACGATCGCCCAGTCGTGCCCCGGCTCGCGGCGCCGCCGGGTCTCCCAGCCGTCGTAGACCTTTCCCTTGTGGCCGAACTCGGCCGGGTCGAACCGCGGCGCCTCGGGCCGGACGAGATTCTCCCGCTGCGCGAACAGCTCGTCGTTGGCCGCGACGACGCCGCCCCCGAGCGCCCGGGACGCGAGGTCGACGGTCACCGGTCCCACCCCTCGACGATCGCCGCCCCGACCCGGCGCAGCAGCGGGCCGGGCGCGCGGATCGCGGTGTCCCGGTCGGGGGCGAGCGCGACGAGGGTGTGCACGCCGGAGATCCCGGCGGCGGCGAGGTCGTCGGCGCCCAGCGTGCAGTCCCCCGCCACGGCGACGACGGCGGCGCCGGCAGCGCGGGCCGCGGTGGTGACGCCCATCGGGGCCTTGCCGTGCAGCGACTGCCGGTCCAGCCGCCCCTCGCCGGTGACGACGAGGTCCGCGCCGGTGACGGCGTCGGCGAAGCCGGTCAGCTCCAGCACCAGGTCCACGCCGCTGCGCTGCTCGACGTCGACGAGCGCGGCGAGCCCGCACATCGTGCCGCCCGCGGCCCCCGCGCCGACGCCGTCAGCGACGTCGCGGCCGGTGGTCGACCGCAGCAGGGCGGCCCAGTGGGCGAGCGCGGCGTCGAGCTCGGCGACCTGGGCGTCGTCGGCGCCCTTCTGCGGCCCGTAGACCGCGGCGGCGCCGTCCGGGCCGAGCAGCGGGTTGTCGACGTCGCAGGCGACGACGAACCGCGCCGTCCGCACGCCCGGGTGCAGGCCGTCGAGGTCGAGCCGGGCGGCGCGGGCGAGCGCGGCGCCGCCGGACGGGAGCGGCGCGCCCGCTGCGTCGAGGACCCGGGCGCCGAGGCCGGTGAGCAGCCCGGCGCCGCCGTCGGTGGACGCGCTGCCGCCCAGCCCGATCACGACCTCGGTGACGCCGCTGTCCAGCGCGTGCGCGACGACGGTGCCCAGCCCCTCGGTGCCGGCGTCGAGCGGGCGGGGCTCGCCGCCGGGCAGCACGCCCAGCCCGGAGGAGGCCGCCAGCTCCACGACGGCGACGTCGCCGCGGCGGGCGTAGGTGACCGTCAGCGGGTCGCCGACCGGGCCGGTCGTCGCGACCGTGACCGGGTCCCAGCCCGCGGCCAGCACGGCGTCGACGGTGCCCTCGCCGCCGTCGGCGACCGGGGAGCGGTGCACCGACCAGTCCGGCGCGGCGTCGGCGATGCCCGCGGCGAGCGCGTCGGCGACCCCGGCGGCGTCGAGGGATCCCTTGAACTTGTCGGGGGCCAGCACCACACGGACCGTCACGTCCCGACCGTAGCCTGTCGCCATGGTCGATCTCGTGGTCCGCGCGCGCCGCGCGCTGCTCCCGGGCGGCGAGACCGCCTGCGACGTGGCGATCCGCGACGGCGTGATCGTGGAGGTCGGCCGGGGGCCGATCGGCGGGCCGGTGCTCGAGCTGGCGGACGACGAGGTGCTGCTGCCCGGCCTGGTGGACACGCACGTGCACGTCAACGAGCCCGGTCGCACGCACTGGGAGGGGTTCGCGTCGGCGACGCGGGCGGCCGCGGCGGGCGGGGTCACGACGATCGTCGACATGCCGCTCAACAGCATCCCGCCGACGACGGACGTCGCGGCGCTGGAGGTGAAGCGGGCCGCCGCCGCGGGGCGGTCGTTCGTCGACGTCGGGTTCTGGGGCGGCGCGGTGCCCGGCAACACCGCGGACCTGCGCCCGCTGCACGAGGCGGGCGTGTTCGGGGTCAAGTGCTTCCTGCTGGACTCCGGCGTCGAGGAGTTCCCGCCGATCGGGCTCGACGAGCTGGAACGCGACCTCGCGGAGCTGGCCGCCTTCGACGGGCTGATGATCGTGCACGCCGAGGACGCGGCGGCCGTCGAGCGGGCCCCGGCGCCGCGGGGCGCGAGCTACGCGGCGTTCCTCGCCTCCCGTCCGCGCGGGGCGGAGAACCTGGCGATCGCCGGGGTCATCGAGCGCGCCCGCTGGACCGGTGCCCGCGCGCACGTCCTGCACGTGTCGTCGTCCGACGCGCTGCCGATGCTCGCCAGCGCGCGCCGCGACGGCGTCCGGATCACCGCCGAGACCTGCCCGCACTACCTCGTCCTCACCGCCGAGGAGGTGCCCGACGGCGCCACGACGCACAAGTGCTGCCCGCCGATCCGCGAGGCCGCCAACCGGGACCTGCTCTGGCAGGGCCTGCTCGACGGCACGATCGACGCCGTCGTCTCCGACCACTCCCCCAGCACCGCCGACCTGAAGACGCCCGACTTCGGCACGGCCTGGGGCGGGGTGGCGTCGCTGCAGCTCGGGCTGCCGCTGGTGTGGACCGAGGCGCGCCGCCGTGGCATCGGCCTGGACCGGGTCGTGGAGTGGATGGCGCGGCGGACCGCGGATCTGGTCGGGCTGACGGGCAAGGGCCGCATCGCCCCCGGGGCGGCCGCCGACCTCGTGGTGTTCGCCCCGGACGCGACGTTCGTCGTCGACCCGCACCGGCTGCACCACCGCAACCCGGTGAGCGCCTACGCGGGCCGCACCCTGCACGGCGTCGTCCGGCGCACCCTGCTCGCCGGCGTCGAGGTCACCGGCGAGGTGCCCCGCGGGCGGGCGCTGCGCGCCCGTGCGCCCGGAGAGGTGCTCTGACACCGCTGCGCACGCCCGACCCCGTACGCTCCGCCACGTGACGATCACCGCGAAGGCGCAGGAACTGCTCCGTCTGCACACCGACCCCGACCTGCTCGTCGTCGTCAACGTCTGGGACGTGATCTCCGCGCGCGTGGTGGCCGACCAGGGCAGCACGGCGCTGGCCACCGCGTCCCACTCCATCGCGGCGACGCTGGGCTACCCCGACGGCGAGAAGATCCCCCGCGACCTGATGATCGACATGGTGGGCCGGATCGCGGCCGCCGTCGAGATCCCGGTGACGGCGGACCTGGAGAGCGGCTACGGCGACGCCGGGGAGACGATCCGCCGCGCGATCGGCGTCGGCGTCGTGGGGGCCAACCTCGAGGACCGGATGCAGCCGCTCGCGGACTCGGTCGCGGCCGTGCGCGCCGCCGTCGCCGCGGGCGAGGCCGAGGGCGTGCCGTTCGTGCTCAACGCCCGCACCGACGCGTTCCTCAAGGCGGGCGACCGCGACCCCGACTCGGTGCTCGCCGACGCGATCGAGCGCGGCAAGGCGTTCCTCGCCGAGGGCGCGGCGTGCGTGTTCGTGCCCGGCAAGCTGGACGAGAAGCAGGTCACGGCGCTGGTCGAGGGGCTCGGCGAGCGGAAGCTGTCGACGATCGGCGTCCCCGGGTCGCTGCCGCCCGCGCGCCTGGCCGAGCTGGGCGTCGCCCGGGTCTCCTACGGCCCGTTCACCCAGCGCGCGACGCTGACCCACCTCGCCGACCTCACCACCGACCTGCTCGCCGGCGGGCAGCTCCCCGACGGGATCCGCGCCCTCAACTGACCCGCGTCCCCCGCCACGAACGGCACTCTCGTCCACACCTACGGGACGAGAGTGCCGTTCGTGGCGAGGGGGTCGGCCTCCAGCCGCACGGCGCACACCTTGAACTCCGGCATCCGGCTCACCGGGTCCAGTGCGGGGTTGGTCAGGTTGTTGGCGGCCCCGTCGCCGCCGAAGTGGAACGGCAGGAACACCGTGTCCGGGCGCAGGGTCGGCGTCGCCCGCACCCGCGCCCGGACGGTGCCGCGCCGGGAGAGCACGAGCGCGCGGTCGCCGTCGGCCAGCCCGGACCGGGCGGCGGTGGCCGGGTGCACCTCCACGAACGCCTCCGGGGAGATCGCGGCCAGCTCCGCGACCCGGCGGGTCTGCGCGCCGGACTGGTAGTGCACCAGCACCCGGCCGGTGGTGGCGCGCAGCGGGTAGTCCGCGTCGGGCCCCTCGTCGGGCTCGACATGGTCGACGGGCACGAGCCGGGCGCGGCCGTCGGGGTGGGCGAACCGGTCGGCGAACAGCCGGGGCGTGCCGGGGTGGTCCGGGGACGGGCACGGCCAGTGCAGCGCCTCCCCCGCGTCCAGCCGGGCGTAGGAGATGCCGGC
>JAPLAT010000498.1 GCA_026393175.1 Pseudonocardiales bacterium | reverse complement strand
CGGGCCGGGCGGGCCCCGGAGCCGCCCGCCCGAGGACCCGGCCCCGGCCTGGCCCGGCCGGCTGCCCGCGCCGTCGCTCGCGTCGGTCCCGCCGGACCCCTCTCCGGCGGAGCTCCTCGACGCGACGGGCGGGCCCGTCCGGCTCGCGGCCCCCGACCGCCTGACCGCCCCGCCCCACCGCCTCGCGGTCGACGGCGGCCCGGCCCGGGCCGTGGAGGGCTGGGCCGGGCCGTGGCCCGTGCAGCAGCGCTGGTGGGCCGGGGGCGGTGCCGCCGGGCGGCTCCAGGTCGCCCTGGACGACGGCACCGCGCTGCTGCTCGTGGCCCGGGACGGGCGGTGGTGGGTGACCGGGATCTACGACTGACCGGCGGCGGTCAGGTCTGCGGCGGGGCCATCGCCCCGGTCATGATCGCCACGGCGTCGTTCATCGAGTGGCTCTGCGGCGTGACCACCGCGACCCGCCGCCCCAGCCGCTGGATGTGGATGCGGTCGGCGATCTCGAACACGTGCGGCATGTTGTGGCTGATGAGGATGACCGGCAGCCCGCGGTCGCGGACGTCGCGGATGAGCTGCAGCACCCGCTGGCCCTCCTTGACCCCGAGCGCGGCCGTCGGCTCGTCGAGGATGACGACCTTGCTGCCGAACGCCGCCGAGCGGGCCACCGCGACGGCCTGGCGCTGCCCGCCGGACAGGCTCTCCACGGCCTGGCCGATGTTCTGCAGCGTCGCGACGCCGAGCTCGGACATGTGCCGCTTGGCCTCGGACCGCATGTGCTTCTTGTCGAGCATCCGGAACACCGACCCGAGGATCCCGGGCTTGCGCTCCTCGCGGCCGAGGAACAGGTTGTCGGCGATGTCGAGCCCGGGGGCCACGGCGAGCGACTGGTACACGGTCTCGATGCCGGCCTGCCGGGCGTCCATCGGGTTGCGGAACGTCACCGGCTTCCCGTCGAGCAGGATCTCGCCGCTGTCCGGCACGATCGCCCCGCACAGCGCCTTGATCAGGCTCGTCTTGCCGGCGCCGTTGTCGCCGATGACGGCGAGGATCTCGCCGGGGTAGAGCTCCAGGTCGCCGCTGGCGATCGCGGTGACCGGGCCGTAGCGCTTGACCAGCCCGCGGGCCTCGAGCACGGGCACGCGGGTCTCGCGCGTGTCCTTCTGCAGGGACGTGTCGGCGGAGGTCATGCGCGCACCTTCCTGATCCACTGGTCGATGGCCACGGCCACGAGCACGAGCAGGCCGATCGCGAAGCCCTGCCACACGACGTCGACGCCGGCGAGCTGCAGGCCGTTGCGGAACACGCCGACGATCAGCGCGCCCACCAGCGTGCCGAGCACGAGGCCGAGGCCGCCGAACAGGCTGGTGCCGCCGAGGACGACGGCCGTGATCGAGTCGAGGTTGTACTCGGCGCCGACGTTCGGGCTGGCCGAGGCGAGCCGGCCCATGAGGATCCAGGCGCCGATCGCGTAGACGAGCCCGGCGACCAGGTACACCGACAGCAGGACGCGGTCGGTGCGGATGCCGGCCAGGCGCGCGGCCTCGATGTCGTCGCCGGTGGCGTAGACGTGCCGGCCCCAGGCGGTGCTGCCCAGCGCGTACCAGAACACCGCGAACAGGACGAGCATGATGATCGAGCCATAGGTGATGCGGAACTCGCCCACGGAGAACGCGGTGCCGGTCCAGGTCATGATCGACGGCATGTCCGAGCCGCGGACGGTCTCGCTGCGCGACACCACGGAGTTGAGCGAGAAGAAGATGCTCAGCGTGCCGAGCGTGACGATGAACGGCGGCAGCTTCAACCGCGTGACGAGCAGGCCGTTCGCCGCGCCCATGGCGGTGCCGAGCACGAGCCCGACGAGCAGGGCCAGCCAGCCGGGCAGGCCCGCGCCCGTGGCCAGGTTGGCCATGATGATCGAGGAGAAGACCGCGATCGCGCCCACCGACAGGTCGATGCCCGCGGTGAGGATGACCAGGGTCTGGCCGAGCGCCAGCACCGCGATGACGGTGACCTGGGCCAGGACGAGGCCGATGTTCGCCGCGGCCAGGAACCGGTCGGCGACCAGCGAGAACGCGACGATCGCCAGCACCAGGACGGCGAGCGGGCCGAGGATCGGGTTGGCGTGCAGGACGTGCTGGACGCGCACCAGCAGCGAGGTGCCGCGGGGGTCGTCGAAGCCGGGGTCGGGTGGTCGGGTCGCGGTGGCCGCACCACCGCCGGGCGGGTCGTTCGCCATCGGGCACTCCTTCGTGCGAGAGCGGTCAGGGGTGTGCGGCCCGGGGCGGGGCCGGGGTCGTCAGGCCCCGCCCCGAGCCTGCTCCACGCTGCAGCGGAGCGACAGGGCTCAGCCCCAGCAGTTCTCGGTGCCGAACGTGGTGTCCTGCGAGGGGACGCCGGGCTGCGGCTGGTCGGTGATCAGCTCCACGCCGGTGTCGTAGAAGTCCTTGCCCTCGGTGGTCTCGGGCATGGTGCCGTCGTTGGCGAAGGCGGCGATGGCCTCGACCCCGAGCTGCGCCATCACCAGTGGGTACTGCTGCGAGGTGGCGCCGATGACGCCGCTCGCGACGTCGGCGACGCCGGGGCAGCCGCCGTCGACCGAGACGATGGTGACGTCCTGCGTGCGGCCGGCGGCCTCGAGCGCGGCGTAGGCGCCCGCGGCGGCGGGCTCGTTGATCGTGTAGACGAGGTTGATCGTCGGGTCGGCCTGGAGCAGGTTCTCCATGGCGGTCCGCCCGCCCTCCTCGGCGCCGTCGGTGACCTCGTGGCCGACGATCCGCGGGTCGGTCTCGTCGCCGATCACGGTGTTGTCGACGACGTCGACGCCGAGGCCCTCGAGGAAGCCCTGGTCGCGCTGGACGTCGACGGACACCTGGTCGGCGTTGAGGTCGAGCATCGCGATCCGGGCCTCGGTGCCCGTGCTCTCGAACTTGGCCTTCGCCCACTGGCCGATGAGCAGGCCGGCCTGATAGTTGTCCGTCGCGAACGTCGCGTCGACCGCGTCGGCGGGCTCGGTCGGGGTGTCCAGCGCGATGACGAGCAGGCCGGCTGCCCGGGCCTGGTCGATGGCCGGGACGATGGCGGCGGAGTCGCTGGGGGTGATGAGGAAGCCCTTCGCGCCCGCCGAGATGAGGTTCTCGATGGCGAGGACCTGGGCCTCGTTGTCGCCGTCGCGCTCGCCGGCGAAGGTGCGCAGCTCCACCCCGGCCTCGTCGGCCGCGGCCTGCGCGCCCTCCTTCATCTTGACGAAGAAGGGGTTGGTGTCGGTCTTCGTGATGAGGCCGACGATGGGGCGCTCGCCGCCGGCGTCACCGCCACCGCCCTCGGCGGGAGCCCCGCCGCCGCACGCCGCGAGCGAGAGCGCGACCGCGGTCCCTGCGGCGATCGCCCCGACCCTCCGGTTCCAGGACAGGTTCATGAGGGGAGCCCCTTCTTCTTCGTCGTCGTCGACAACGCTGCCGGCTAGACAACGTTGTCAGAGACTGTCCCCCCACGCCCTCGATTTCACAAGTCCTTGACATGGATCGGCCCGATAACGATTGGTTCACGGGCGCGGCGTGGTTGACAACGATGTCTGCGCGGCCCACTCTCGGGGCGCGGCGACGCGGCCGCCACGCGTGCGGGGGGAGGCCCGGTGGGCGGACCGGTCGTCAGGGACGATGTCCCGGTGACGCGGGCGAGGGACGGTGCGGGGTGACCGGCACCCGGGACCCCGTGGAGAGCAGGCGCCCGACGATGCGGGACGTCGCGGCCCGCGCCCAGGTCAGCTTCAAGACCGTCTCGCGCGTGGTCAACGACGAGCCGGGGGTCTCGCCCGAGCTCGCGCGCCGGGTC
>JAPLAT010000597.1 GCA_026393175.1 Pseudonocardiales bacterium | reverse complement strand
CCGGGCAGCACCTTGCGCTGCACCTGCTTGCGCTGGCCGTTCTTGATCTCGGTGACCTCCTCGGTGGGCACCTCGACCTGGAAGATGTAGTCCTCGACGTCGAGCGTCTGCACGCGCGTCTCGAGGTTGGTCTTCACCTTGTTCTCGTAGCCGGCGTAGGAGTGCACGACGTACCAGTCGCCGGGGGCGCGGCGCAGGGCGGCGCGCATCTCCTCGACCGGGTCGGTCTCCTCCTCGGCCGGGGCGTCCTCGGTGGCGGCGGGAGCGTCCTCGTCGACCTCGGCAGCGTCCGCCTCGGCGGCGACGTCGGCGACGTCGTCGGCGGACGACTCCTCCTCGGTGTAGGCGTCGGAGACCGCGCCCTCACCGTGGGCGGCGTCGAGGTCCGCGTCCTGCACGGCCTGCTCGGGAAGATCGGTCGGCTGGTCGCCGACCTCAGGGGAACTCACGTCGTCTCGCTTTCCTCGGATCGTGTCGTGCGGGCGGCATCAGGTCCCGAACAGGAACGTGACGCCCTGCGCGAAGACCAGGTCGAGCAGCGCCACGAAGGCGACCATGAACGACACGAAGACCAGCACGACGATCGTGTAGGTCACCAGCTGCCGGCGCGTCGGCCAGATGACCTTGCGCAGCTCGGCGACCACCTCGCGGAGGAACCGGATCACCCGCTTGAGCGGGGAGACCCGGGCCGGACGGCCGTCGCGGACCGCGGTGGCGCGTCCCTTGCCCTCCTCGGCGGCCGGGCCGGTGCGCCGGCCCCGACGATCGGCAGCGGTGCGCGGGCGCTCCTGCCCGTCGTCACTCGCCTCGCGCTCGTCCGCCACGCCTCGTCCTCCAGCTCGCCGCCGGCCCCGGCGCACGCCGGAACCGCTCCGTCCTCCATGCAGTGCAGGGGTGACAGGACTTGAACCTGCAACCTGCGGTTTTGGAGACCGCTGCTCTGCCAGTTGAGCTACACCCCTAGACACTCCGCAGCCGGACACCGCCCGCGTACGGATGGCGCGCCGCAGCAGCGGCGCACCCGGAAAGTGTACGGCACCCCGGTGCGGGCCCGGCACCGGCGGGGGCACCGGCCCGCGCCGGGCCTCCTCGGCGGGCCCGGCGACGTGCCGCTCAGGCGTCCGCGAGGACCTCGCCGGCCGGTCCGTCAGCCCGGGAGCGCCACCGTGGCGACGGCCTTGCCCAGCACGGTCCGCCCGTCGCAGCGGGCGGTGACGGCGACGGTGGCCACCCCGTCGGTGACGTCGGTGACCTTGCCGGTGAGCTCGACGAGCGCGCCGGTGTCGTCGTCGGGGACGACGACGGGCCGGGTGAACCGCACGGAGAAGCTGCGCACGGCCGACGGGTCGTCGCCCGCCCAGCTCGTGACGAGCCGCCCGGCCAGCGCCATCGTGAGCATCCCGTGCGCGATGACCCCGGGCAGGCCCACCCCGGTGGCGACGCGGTCGCTCCAGTGGATGGGGTTGAGGTCGCCGGACGCGCCCGCGTAGCGGACCAGGTCGGCGCGGGTGACGCGCAGCTCCAGCGGCGGGAGCTCGCTGCCCTTCTCGACCGTCACGCGGGCTCCCCCTGGGTGACCAGCAGCGCCCGCGTCGTCGCGACGGGGTCGCCGCCGGCGTCGGCGATCTCGCAGCGCAGCGTGAGCATGTGGCTGCCCGCCCGGGTCGTCAGGTCCTCGACGTGGATGGTGGTGACGAGCTCGTCGCCGCCGTGCACCGGGCGGTGCAGCACGATCGACTGGTCGCCGTGCACCATCCGCGAGTAGTCCCAGCCGAAGGCCGGGTCGCGCAGGAACGCCTCGATCAGCGGCATCGTGAACGTGACGCAGAACGTGGGCGGCGCGACGACGTCCGGGTGACCGGCGGCGCGGGCCGCGTCGACGTCCCTGCACACGGAAGCGCCCTCGCCGATGGCGAGGGCGAATTCGCGGATCTTCTCTCGGCCGACCTGGTAGGGGGCCGACGGCGGGAGCGAGGTTCCGACGTAGGCGGCGTCGGGCACCGTCAGCGGGTCTCGCGGTGCTCGCGGTGCGTGCCGCAGTTCGGGCAGAACTTCTTGATCGCGAGCCGGTCGGGGTCGTTCCGCCGGTTCTTCTTGGTGATGTAGTTGCGGTGCTTGCACTGCTCGCACGCCAACGTGATCTTCGGCCGGACGTCCGTGGCCTTACCCATCGCGGGTGCCTCCTGCTTGCTGTACTGGAACCGTCAGTCTGGTAGCGGTGGCCGGACTTGAACCGGCGACACAGCGATTATGAGCCGCTTGCTCTACCAGCTGAGCTACACCGCTATGCGAGATGGCCCACGCCACCTCGCCGAGCCCCTTTACGGAATCGAACCGTAGACCTTCTCCTTACCATGGAGACGCTCTGCCGACTGAGCTAAAGGGGCGGTCGGCGGCCTCTCGCGAAGCCGGTAACGATGCTACACACCGCCGCGGGGGTGCCGGAAACGGGTACCCGTCACCAGCTCGACTTCCGGACCCCGGGCAGGTGGCCGCCGTGCGCGAGCTCGCGCAGCGTCACCCGCGAGACCCCGAAGGCCCGCAGGTAGCCGCGCGGGCGGCCGTCGGTGGCGTCCCGGTTGCGGACGCGCGTGGCGCTCGCGTCGCGGGGCTGGCGGCGCAGCTCGCGCCGGGCCGCCGCCCGCTCGGCGTCCGTGCTCGACGGGCGCGCGATGACGGCCTTGAGCTCCGCCCGGCGCGCGGCGAACCGGGCGACGACGGCCTTGCGCCGCTCGTTCTGCACGACCTTGCTCGTCTTCGCCATCAGACCCGGCCTCCCCGGGCGCGGATGCGGGCGACGGCGGCGTCGATCCCGATGCGGTCGATCGTCCGGATCGCGTCGGTGGACAGCCGCAGCCGGATCGTCCGGCCCTCGAACCGGTAGCGCTTGGTCTGGATGTTCGGGTCGAACCGGCGGCTCGTCCTGCGGTGCGAGTGCGACACGGTCCGGCCGAAGCCGGGCTCGCGGCCGGTCAGGTCGCAACGGCGGGCCATCACGACCGCCCGGCGCGGGGGTAGGGCAGCAGGGCCATCTCCCTGGCGTTGCGGATGGCCGTGGCGACCTGCCGCTGCTGCTGCGGGGTCAGGCCGGTCACCCGGCGCGCCCGGATCTTGCCCCGGTCGGAGACGAACTGGCGCAGCAGCGTCGTGTCCTTCCAGTCGACGTGGGTGATCCGCTTGGCGTGCAGCGGGTTGACCTTCCGGCGCGGCACGCGGTCGGGGCGCGGGGCCATCAGCGCTCCTCCCGGAAGTCGACGTGGCGGCGCACGACCGGGTCGTACTTGCGCAGGACGAGCCGGTCCGGGTCGTTGCGCCGGTTCTTGCGGGTCACGTACGTGGTGCCGGTGCCTGCCGTCGACCGCAGCTTGACGATCGGCCGGACGTCGGTGCGAGCCATGACCACCCTCCTTACAAACGACATTCGTTTTCAACTACGGTGGACGCTACCGCATTCCCCTGGAGGTGCCCCGTGGCCCACCCCGAACTGCTCGTCCTCGCCGGGCTGTCCGCGCCCGCCGTCGAGGCGGCGGTCGACCGCATCCGCGACCTCGATCCCGACGTCGCGGTCCTGCACCACGACCTGCGCGACGTCGCCGACGGCCGGGTCCACCGGCGCGAGCGGCGCCGCGGCTCCGACGTCACGACGACGATCGCGCTCGCGCACGGCTGCGTCTCCTGCACGCTGCGCGAGGACCTGCTCCCCCGGGTCCGCGCGCTGGCGGCGCAGGGCGGCCGGATCGTGCTGCACCTCGACCCGGTGCTGGAGCCCGAGCAGGTGTGCTTCGCGCTGCGGCACGTGCTCGTCGACGGCGCCCCAGTCACCGACGACGTCGACCTGCGCGGCGTCGTCACCGTGGTCGACGAGGTGCAGGAGGCGCTCGACGTCGTCGCCGCGCTGCCCGAGGTCGACGGGTTCGCCCGGGCCGCGGGCGCGGACGCGTTCGTCACGCTCGCCGGCTGCGAGGACTACGCCGGGCGGCCGGAGTCGGCGCGCGCCC
>JAPLAT010000015.1 GCA_026393175.1 Pseudonocardiales bacterium | reverse complement strand
CGCCCGGCTGATCAGCTCCTTGGCCATCTCCGCCACCGACAGCCCGTCGAAGCAGACCCGCCGCACGGCGTCGGCGATGGGCAGCTCCACCCCGTACCGCTCCCCCAGCTCGCAGATCGAGGAGCAGGACTTGACCCCCTCCGCGACCTGGCCGTGGTTGGCCGCCTCGGCCTGGGCCAGCGACTCGCCCCGCCCGATGCGCTCCCCGAACGTCCGGTTGCGCGAGAGCGGGGACGAGCAGGTGGCGACGAGGTCGCCCAGCCCGGCGAGCCCGGCGAAGGTCATCGGGTCGGCCCCCAGCGCGACGCCCAGCCGCGCGGTCTCGGCCAGCCCGCGGGTGATGAGCGAGGCGCGGGTGTTGTCGCCGAACCCCATCCCGGCCGCGACGCCGCAGGCCAGCGCGATGACGTTCTTCCCGGCGCCGCCGAGCTCGCAGCCGACCACGTCGGTGTTGGTGTAGGCGCGGAAGTAGCCGGTGGTGCACGCGTGCTGGAGCTCGACGGCCCGGTCGTGGTCCCCGCAGGCGATCACGGTGGCCGTCGGCTCCTCGGCGGCGATCTCCCGGGCGAGGTTGGGCCCGGACAGCACGGCGACCTGGTCCGGCGTCACCCCCGCGACCTCGATGATCACCTCGCTCATCCGCTTGAGCGTGCCCAGCTCGACGCCCTTGGCCAGGCTGACGAGCGTGCGCCCGGGCGGGAGCAGCTCGCGCCAGCCCTGCAGGTTCGACCGCAGCGTCTGCGACGGGACGGCGAGCACGACCGCGTCGACGCCGTCCAGCGCCGCCGCGGCGTTCGTGGTGGCCGACAGCAGCGAGGGCAGCGTGACGCCGGGCAGGTAGTCGGGGTTGACGTGCCGCTCGGTGACGGCGCGGGCGACCTCGGGACGACGCGCCCACAGCACGACCTCGCGGCCGGCGTCGGCGAGCACCTTCGCGAACGCGGTGCCCCACGACCCCGCGCCGAGGACGGCGACCCGCCTCACGACGCGCGCCGGTAGAACGTCGCCGGGGCGGGCTCGTCGCGGACCTCGGCGAGCAGGTCGCGGACGCGCGCCATGAGCAGGTCGGTCACCTCGCGCAGCACGGCGGCGTCCACCGGCCGCCCGCGGTAGGCCGACAGGTCGACCGGCTCCCCGCAGCGCACGGTGATCGTCCCGCGGGGGAAGGGCCGGAACTTCTTCGAGTACATGTCGAGCACCCGGGAGGTGCCCCAGTGCACCATCGGGACGACCGGGACGTCGGTGGTCAGTGCGAGGCGGGCCACGCCGGTGCGCGAGTGCATGGGCCAGCCCGCGGGGTCGCGGGTGATCGTGCCCTCCGGGTAGATGATCACGATCTTGCCGTCGTCCAGCGCCGCGGTCCCGGCGCGCAGGCTCTGCTGGGCGTCGGCCGACTCGCGGTACACCGGGATCTGGCCGCTGCCGGCCAGCGCCCGGCCGAGGACCGGGGTCCGCCACAGGCTGTGCTTGGCGAGGAAGCGCGGCACCCGCCGGGACCGGTGCACGATCAGCCCCGAGAAGATCGGGTCGAGGTGCGAGATGTGGTTGGCCACGATCAGCGCGCCGCCCGAGGCCGGGATGTGCTCGCGGCCCTCGTAGCGACCGCGGCCGGTGAGCCACCCGATCGGGTAGAAGAAGACCGCGCAGAACGCGATCCAGAAGCCGCCCTTCTCGCGCTTGACGCGCCCTGCTGCTCGTGCCACCGGCGCAGTCTTCCCCGCCGGTGGTGCCCCGGTCCACCGCGGTCCACCGCCCGAGATCTTTTTTTCGGATCCGACGCAACCTCCCCCGCACCCGAGGCGTCGTGAGGGGTGAGAGAGCAACCGCGCTCCCGCACGGACGAGAAGGACAGTGATGACGGCCGCAGTGCAGACCGCCAGCCTGACGCCCGACCTGCGCCCCGCGCTCCGCCTGGTCGAGGAGGACGAGCGGGGACCGCGGCTCGCCACGGCCACCGCGCCGCTGCCCGTCACCCCGGCGACCGCCCCGCTGGACGTCGTCGCCCCGGTCGACGTGTACGCGCCCGGCCGCACCGCCCGCGGCGCCGTGGGCGTCGTCAAGCTCGTGGTCGACGTCACCGCCGCCGCCGTCCTGCTCCTGCTGCTCGCCCCGGTCCTCATCGCCATCGCGATCGCGGTGAAGGCCGACGGCGGCCCGGTCTTCTTCCGCCAGACCCGCGTCGGCCGCGGCGGCACCGAGTTCCGGATGGTGAAGTTCCGCTCCATGGTCGTGGACGCCGAGCAGCGCCGCACCGAGCTGGTCGAGACGAACGAGGGCGCCGGCCCGCTGTTCAAGATGCGCCGCGACCCCCGCATCACCCGCATCGGCGGCGTGCTGCGCCGCTACTCGATCGACGAGCTGCCGCAGCTGTTCAACGTCCTCGCCGGCACGATGTCGCTCATCGGCCCGCGCCCGCCGCTGCCCGCCGAGGCCGCGCACGACGACTGGACCCTCGGCATGGAGGCCCGCATCGTCACCGGCACGCTCGGTGCGGTGGTCGGGGGCCGCGGCGCCTACTGACCTTCCCCGTTGCAGCAAAGCCACTTTCACGCAAGCTCGTTGCGTGAAAGTGGCTTTGCTGCAACGCAGGTCCGCCCGGGTGGAACGATGGGTCCGTGGATCTCGTGGTGCCGGTCAAGCAGCTGGCCGCGGCCAAGACCCGGCTGCGCGGCGCGGCCGACGGCGGCACGGGTGACCTCGCCGCCCACGCCCGGCTGACGCTGGCCCTCGCCCACGACACGGTCGCCGCGGCCCGCGCCGCCTCGCGGGTCCGGTCGGTGCTGCTGGTCAGCTCCGACCCGGTCGTCGCCGCGGAGTTCGCGGCCGTCGGGATCGAGGTCGTGCCGGACGGCCCGGACGGCGGCCTCAACGCCGCCTACGCCCACGGCGCCGCCCTGCTGCGCCGCCGGGACCCGGGCGCGCCCGTCGCGGCGCTGCAGGCCGACCTGCCCGCGCTCACCCCCGCCGAGCTCGACGCGGCGCTGGACGCGGCGGCCCGGCACCCGCGCGCGTTCGTCGCCGACGCCGAGGGCACCGGGACGACGCTGCTGGTGGCGGCCGCGGACGTCGCGCTGGCGCCCGGCTTCGGGGTCGGCTCGGCCGCCCGGCACGCCGCGTCGGGGGCGGTGGCGCTGACCGGCACCTGGCCGGGGCTGCGCCGTGACGTCGACACCCCCGACGACCTGCGCGAGGCGGACGGCATCGGGCTCGGCGACCGCACCCGGGCGGCGCTCCCGGTGCCCCACCCGCGATGGTGAGATCCAGTTCACCCGAACGTCGCCGTGCTCGGCGGACGGCGGTCGACAAGGTGGGGAAGAATGCCCGTCGTGGGTGACGACGTGACGAGTTCCTCCGACCCGGCCCGCCGCCGGGCCACCGGCTCCCGGCGCGCGCCCCGCCCCTCGGTGCGCCGGGTCCACGCCGCCGCGCGGCCCGTCGCGCGGGCGAACGCCACGGCGGAGCCGCCGCCCCCGATCCCGGCGCAGCCCGGCCCGGCCGCCCCCGCGACCGGGGCCCGCACCGACAGCGCCGCCGCCGTGCCGGTCAACCCGCCCGCGCGCACGCCCGCCCCGGCCTCGACGCTGCCCGACGACCGCTACCTCAACCGCGAGCTGTCCTGGCTGGACTTCAACGCCCGCGTGCTCGCGCTGGCCGAGGACCCGAGCCAGCCTCTGCTCGAGCGCGCCAAGTTCCTCGCGATCTTCGCCAGCAACCTCGACGAGTTCTACATGGTCCGGGTCGCCGGCCTGAAGCGCCGCGACGAGACGGGCCTGGCCGTGCGCAGCGCCGACGGCCTGTCCCCCCGCGAGCAGCTCGCCCGCATCGCCACGCGCAACCGCGCCATCGCCGAGGCGCACGCGCGGGTGTTCCTCGACCACGTGGAGCCCGAGCTGCGCGAGGAGGGCATCTGCATCCTGCGCTGGAGCGAGCTGTCCGACGCCCAGCGGCTGCGCCTGTCGGACTACTTCTCCGCGCAGGTCTTCCCGGTGCTCACCCCGCTGGCCGTCGACCCGGCGCACCCGTTCCCCTACATCTCCGGGCTCTCGCTCAACCTGGCCGTCACCGTCCGGGACCCGGAGGGCCGCACGGAGCGGTTCGCGCGGGTGAAGGTGCCCAACAACGTGCCGCGGCTGGTCCGGGTCGCCACCGAGGACGCGACGGTCACGTTCCTGCCGATCGAGGACCTGATCGCCGCGCACCTGGGCGACCTGTTCACCGGCATGGAGGTCGCGGAGGTCCACGCGTTCCGGGTCACCCGCAACGCCGACTTCGAGGTGGAGGAGGACCGCGACGAGGACCTGCTGCAGAGCCTGGAGCGCGAGCTGGCCCGCCGCCGGTTCGGCCCGCCGGTGCGCCTCGAGGTCTCCGACACGATGAGCGAGCACGTGCTGGA
>JAPLAT010000482.1 GCA_026393175.1 Pseudonocardiales bacterium | reverse complement strand
GCTGGCCAGCGCCTCCAGCGCGGACAGCCCGAACGTCTCGTGCGGGCCGGGGGCGAGCGCGACGTCGGCGGAGGCGAGCAGCCGGGCCAGGTCCCGGCGCTCGCGGACGAACCCGAGGAACGTCACCGGCAGCCCGGCGGCCCGCAGCGCGGCCACGGTGTCGATGCTGCGCTCGGGGTGCGTCTCCGGGGAGAGCCGCCCGCAGTGCACGAGCAGCGTCGGCGCGCCCTCGGCCAGCGCGGCGCGCAGGGCGGGGTCGCGATGGCGCGGCGCGAACGTCGCCAGGTCGACGCCCAGCGGCACCTGCGCGACGTTGCGGGCGCCGATCCGCTCGAACTCGGCCCGCGCGAACGACGTCGTGCAGACGACGGTGTCGTAGGCGGCCGCCATCCGGGCGTTCGCGGCGTCGGCCACGGCCCGGGCCGCCGCGTCGGGGAGCAGGAACTGCGCCAGCAGCCGGTCGAGCCGCTCGTGCGAGATCACGACGGCGGGCACGCCCCGCCGCGCCGCCCACGCCCCCAGACCGCGCAGCGTCAGCCGGTCGGAGACCTCGATCGCGTCGGGCCGCAGCCGTTCGAGGAGGTGCTGGATCCGCCACGGGTCGACGGCGCGGTACCCGCCGGTGCCGGGCAACCGGGGCGCCGGCACGGTGATCCTGCGGATCCCGGTGGCCAGCAGCTCGTCGGCCCGCCGCCGTCCGGGGACGACCAGCACGACCTCGTGGCCGCGCCCCGCGTACCCGGCACCGAGGTGGTGCAGCGCCGTGCGCAGTCCGCCGGAGCGGGGGCCGTAGAAGTTCGCGAGCTGGACGATGCGCACGGTCTCAGGCGGCGCTGTCGAGGACCGGGGCGCCGACGACCTCACCGTAGTGGGCGAGCAGCTCGTCGCCGACCGTGCTCCAGGTGCGGCGCAGCACCGACCGCCGGGCGGCCGCGGAGAACCGCCGCCGCAGCCCGGGATCGGCCAGCGCCGCGACGGCGGCGCGCAGCTGGGCGTCGGCGGAGACCGACGCGGGGTCGGCGGGGTCGGCGCCGTCGGGCCGCGGCGGGACGAGGTAGCCGGTACGGCCGGGCAGCACGAGGTCGCGCGGGCCGCCCGCGTCCGGCGCGACGACCGGCAGGCCCGAGGCCAGCGCCTCCTGCACCGCCTGGCAGAACGTCTCCGACGGCCCGGTGTGCACGAACACGTCGAGCGAGGCGTAGACGCGGGCGAGCTCGTCGCCGCCGCGGAAGCCGAGGAACGCGGCCCCGGGCAGCGCCTCGCGCAGCCGCTCCTCGCTCGGCCCGGCGCCGACGACGACGAGCCGCGTGCCGGGCAGCCCGTCCAGCGCGACCAGCCGCTCGACCTGCTTCTCCGGCGCCAGCCTGCCCACGTACCCGACCAGCAGCTCGCCGCCGGGGGCCAGCTCGGCACGGAGCCCGGCGTCGCGCTTGGTCGGGGTGAACCGGCGGGTGTCGACCCCGCGCGCCCACTGGTGCACGCGCGGCACGCCACGGGCCCGCAGCGCCTCGGTGGCCCAGCTCGACGGGGCCAGCGTGCGGTCGGCCTGGCCGTGCAGGCGGCAGGTCCAGCGCCAGGCGGCGCGCGCGGTCAGGCCGAGGCCGTAGGAGGAGGCGAAGCCGGCCACGTCGGTCTGGTAGACCGCGACGGTCGGCACGCCGAGGCGGCGCGCCGCGACGAGCCCGCGGTAGCCGACGACGAACGGCGCCGCGAGGTGCACGACGTCGGGGCCGAAGTCGCGCAGCGCGGTGAGGATGCGCCTGCTCGGCACCCCGACCGGCATCGAGGTGACGACGGGCAGGTCCACCGCGGGCACCCGGACGACCGGGGCGCCGCGGTAGTCCGTCTCGGGGCCCGGGGCGATGACGAGGACCTCGTGCCCGGCGGCGGTGAGGTGCTCCACCACCCGCAGGACGGAGTTGGTGACGCCGTTGACGACGGGGAGGAAGCACTCGGACACGATGGCGACACGCACGGGCGTCACGCTCGCCTAGCGCGGTGTCGCGGTACGAAACTCGCCGCCAACTCGACGTGTCGACTCGACAGTTGGCCCCGTGATCGGCGACACGTCACCCCGCGGACGCACCGAGGACACCGGGCGCGGTGACCCTCGGCCCGGTGACCGTCCAGCACGCCCCACCCGCCGAACCCGGTCTGCTCTCCCGCGCCCTCGAGGTGGCGGGACGGCTGGCCAACGACGCCGCCGAGGTGATCACGGCGACCGCCGGCCGGGAGCGGCTGACCGACACCGTCAAGGCCACCCCGTTCGACTGGGTCACCGATACCGACCGCACCCTCGAGCGCCACACCCGCCGCGTGCTCGCCGCCGAGTTCCCGGACCACCCTGTGCTGGGCGAGGAGTACGGCGCCGACCCGGGGATCGGCTCCGCCCCGCTGCGCTGGGTCGTCGACCCGGTGGACGGCACCGCGAACTACGTCGCCGGGTTCCCCTGGTACGCCTACAGCCTGGCGCTGGTGGACGCGCACGGCCCGATGGTCGGGGTGATCGCGGACCCGAGCCGCGCCCAGATCTACGCCGCCGCCCGCGGGCGCGGGGTCCGGGCCAACGGGGTCCCGGTGCGGATCGCGCCGCGCCCGGTCACCGGCGGGCTCGTCTGCGCGGAGCTGACGCCCGACCGGGCCGCGGCGTTCACCCGCCGCGCCGCCGCCGCGCACACCGGCGTGCGCACGCTGGGGTCCTCCGCGCTGGCCGTCACGCAGGTGGCGCTGGGCAACGCCGTCGCCGCCGTGCTCGACCGGTACGCCGAGTGGGACGTCGCCGGTGCGCTGTGCCTGGCCGCGGAGGCCGGGGCGGTGGTCGTCGACGCCGACGGCCGCCCGGACCCGCTGCCCACGGGCGGGCTGGTCGTCGCCGTGCCCGGCGCGCTGGAAACCGTGCTGACGTGGTGGCGGGGCGCCGACTAACGTCCCGGAGATCGACTCCCTCGCCGTCCGCCTCACACCCGCCCTGTTCGTCCTCATCTGGGCCACGGGCTTCGTCGTCGCCAAGTTCGCCGCCCCCTACGCCGAGCCGCTGGGCTTCCTGCTGCTGCGCTACGCCGGGGTCGTGCTGCTCATGCTGGTGCTCGCGCTCGTCGCCCGGGCCGCGTGGCCGCGGCGCCGCGACGCGCTGCACCTGGCCGTCGCGGGCGTCGGCATCCAGGCGGGCTACCTCGGCGGGGTGTGGACGGCCGTGGCCGCCGGGATGCCCGCGGGGATCGCGGCGCTGGTCGTCAACCTGCAGCCGGTGCTCACGGCGGTGCTGGCCGGCGGGCTGGGCCGGGTCCAGGTCGCGGGGCTGCTGCTCGGCTTCCTCGGCGTGGTGCTGACCGTCGGCGGCAACCTCACCACCGCCGGGGTCACCGCCGGCACGCTCGGGCTGACGCTGCTCGCCCTGTTCTCGATCACCCTCGGCACGCTCTACCAGAAGCGCCACGTCCCCGACTTCGACCTGCGCACCGGCCAGGTCGTGCAGTTCGGGGCGTCGATCGTGGTGACGCTGCCGTTCGCGCTCGCGTTCGAGACGTTCCGCCTGGACTGGACGCCCCAGCTCGTCGGCGCGCTGGCGTGGTCGGTGCTAGTGCTCACCGGCGGCGGCATCTCACTGCTGTTCCTCATGCTGCGCCGCGGCGCGGCGGCCCAGGTGACCAGCTACTTCTACCTCGTCCCCGGGATCACCGCGATCATCGCGCTGCTCATGTTCGGCGAGACCCTCGGCCCGCTCGCGGTCCTCGGCATGGTAGTCGCCGTGGCCGGGGTGGCCCTGGCCACGCGCCCCGGCGTGGCGACCCCGTCCTCGTGAGGCGTCAGCGGCGGGCGCGGCGGCGGCGCAGCCACACCGACAGCGGCGCCAGCACGACCCAGGTGAGGACGACGGTCACGATCAACGGCCAGCTCCCGGTCGCGGTGCTGCGCCCGGCCACCCGGACCAGCTCCGGGTCGGTGACGTCGTACTCCACCGCCACGACCTGCCCCGGCGAGAGCCCGCGCGGGTGGAACACCCCGCGCTCGGGCACGACCGCCTGCCCGTTCGCGATCGTGAACCGGACCAGCGTGCGGAGGAACGTCGAGCCCTCCAGCACCTCGGCCTGGGCCGTGGCCGGGTTGCGGTCGATCGCCGCGTCGTCCAGCGCCGAGCCGACGAGCGCGAGCCCGGAGAGCACCGTGACCAGCACCGCGATGCCGAGGACGATCTCCGGTGCGCGGCGCCTGACCTGCGCCACCGCCGGCCGGACCGTGGCCGCCAGCTCGTCGACGGCGCTCGGTCCGCCGGGACGGTCAGGGGTGGCCACGACGGGGGATCCTAACCAGATGTGTCCGGCGCCTCCCGGGGCGGACGCGCATCGTGCGCCGTCGCCTCTTACGCTCGAAAGGTGACGATCGCTCCGCTACCGACCGGTGTGCGTGTGCGAACCCGGCCCGTGGACGACCCGGGATCGCTGCTCGCGCTGCTCCCGGACGACCGTCCCATCTCCTGGGTGCGGGCCGAGGAAGGCCTGGTCGGGTGGGGTCAGGTGGCCCGGTGGACCGGCACCGGACCCGACCGGTTCGCCGACGCCGACGAGTGGTGGCGCGCGTTCGTCGAGGACCTCGACTGCGACGACCCGGTGGGGCTGCCCGGCACCGGCCCGGTCGCGTTCGCGAGCTTCACGTTCAGCGACGAGTCGGCCGGCTCGGTCCTCGTCGTGCCCCGGGTCGTGGTCGGCCGGTACGGCGGGCGGGCCTGGATCACCGAGTTCTCCGGCGGCGAGGGCGCGGGCGCCGTCCGCGCGGTCAGCCCGGTGCGGGCCAGCGGCACGCTGCGCTACTCCGAGGGCGACCTCCCCGTGGGCCGCTACCGCGCGGTCGTGGCCGAGGCCGTGCGGCGGATGCGCGCAGGCGAGCTGGATAAGGCCGCGCTGGCCCACGACCTGCTCGCCGTCGCCGCCGAGCCGCTGGACCCCCGCTACCTGCTGGGCGGCCTCGCCCGCCGCTACCCGACGTGCTGGTCGTTCGCCGTCGAGGGGCTGGTCGGCGCCACCCCCGAACTGCTCGTGCGCCGCACCGGCGACGTCGTCGAGTCCCGGGTGCTGGCCGGGACCATGTGGGGCGAGGGCCGCGCCGACCGCCTCCGCGGATCGGAGAAGGACCTCCGCGAGCACGCTCTCGCCGTCGACTCCCTGGCCGATGCGCTGCTCCCCCTCTGCACCTCGCTCGACGTGCCCGAGGTGCCCGAGGTGCTGGCGCTGCACAACGTGTCGCACCTGGCCAGCGACGTCCGCGGCCGGCTCGACCCGGCCGGCCCCGCGTCGCTGCTCCAGCTCGCCGAGGCCGTGCACCCCACGGCGGCGGTCGGCGGCACCCCCCGCAAGGTGGCGGTCGACCTCATCACCGAGCTGGAGGAGATGGACCGCGGCCGCTACGCCGGCCCGGTCGGCTGGGTCGACTCCCGCGGCGACGGCGAGCTCGGCATCGCCCTGCGCTGCGCCCAGCTCGACGGCGAGCGAGCCCGGCTGTTCGCCGGGTGCGGCATCGTCGCCGACTCCGACCCCGACACCGAGGTCCGCGAGGCCGCCGCCAAGCTCGTCGCCGTCCGGGACGCGCTCGAGGGCGACTGAACGCCAGGCGGGCCGTTCGCCGCCAGGCGGGACGATCGTCGGCCGGAAGGCCCCCGGGCACCGGCGATGCGCGAGCCGACGATCGGCCGCGTTCGGCCGGGCGACGGGGGCACGACGGCCCGGCTCAGACGTCCTCGGCCGCCGGCGTCGGGGTGGGTTCCGACCCGCGCGGTACCGCGGCGGCCTCCGGCTCGGAGGGAGCCGACCCGCCGCCGCTGTTCGGCTCCGCCCCCGGCCCCGGCTCCGGCTCCGCGTCGGGGTCACCGGGCGACGGCTCGGGCTCCCCGGAAGGGGCCGGGTCGGCCGGCGGCGCGGGACCCGCGGGTGAGGTCGGGGTGAGTGGGGGCTCGCTGCCGCCCGGTGGCGGGACGGTGGTGACCGGGCCGGGATCCACGGGCGGCGGCGCCTCGCATCCCGGTCCGGTGGCGCGCCCGTCCGGGCCGCCGTCACAGGTCGCACCGTCGGGACCGCCGTCGAAGGTGTCGACGCCCGGGCCGCCCACCAGCGTGTCCGGCCCGGTCCCCCCGGACAGCGTGTCCGCGCCCTCCCCGCCGTCGAGCACGTCCGCCGCTCCGCCGCCGAGGAGCACGTCGCCGCCGCCGGCACCGAGGACGCGGTCCGCGCCCTCCCCGCCGACGATGCAGTCACCACCGGGCGAGCCGGTGATGTCGTCGTCGCCGTCGGTGCCGAAGACGAGCAGGGGATCGGTGTCCGTCCCGCGGGCCCGGTCCGCGGACCACGGCACGTCGTCGCCGGTGAGCTGCACGACCTGGTCGGGGCGGAACACCATGCCGGCGTCACGGCACCGCCGGGGTACGAGCGCCGGGTCGAGCGGCGCGCCCGGGTCGGACGCCGCCGCCGCCAGCGCAGTGGCCAGCGCCGGCGGGGCCGCGGACGTCTCGGCCGCCCGCTGCTCCTCCTCCGGGCTCGGCAGCGGCGCCGGCTCGACCGGAGCCGTCAGCGTGCCCTCGGCCCGGTCCGTGAAGCCACCGCTGGCCTCGACGACCAGCGCATCGACCGCGGTGACCGGCTCGGTCCCGGCGAGGTCGTTCTCCGTGAGGGTCAGGTCGACCGCCGTCGTGAACGGTGTCGAGCCGGGCGGCACGGCCTCCCGCAGCGTGACGGGGCCCGAGTCGAGCAGCGAGCAGTAGCTCACCGGGTCGCGCTCGCCGATGGTGACCACCAGCGCGAGGCCCACGGCGTTGTGCCAACCGTCGGGGCCGCGCTCGCAGAAGGCGGTCGCCCGGCCCGGGTCGAGGCTCAGGGTGACGTCGGCGGGGACGGTGCCCCGGTAGTCGACGGTCAGCTCGCCCCGCGCGGCCACGTCCTCGACGAGCGGCGGGTAGGTGAGGGCGAGCCCGTCGGACGCGCCGGACCCCAGGAAGACCGCTGCGGCGGCGACCCGGTTGCCGGTCGTCGTCTCGAAGTCCGAGTAGAGGGCGTACGTCCCCGCCGTGGCGGTGACGCCGAGGGCCAGGAACATCCCGCCCAGCGCCACCGGCAGCGCGCGGGCCCGCACCGCGACCCGCCTCACGACGACACCCCCGCGCCGCGGCGGGACGCGGCGAGGAGCAGCAGCGCACCGCCTCCGCAGACCAGGCCGGCGACCAGCAGCGGGATGCCGATCGGCGTCCCGGGCGCCTCCGCTCCGAGGTCCACCGTGCTGCCGGGCGCGAAGCTCACCGGCCGGACGGTCACCGAGCCGGACCCGTCGGCTCCGGAGCCCGTGCCCGCACCGCCGGCCGCCGGTACCGGGACGGCGTCGAACTCCATCCGCAGGTCGAATCGCGTCGAGTCGGACTGCGTCACGTCGTCGCCCGCACCTTCGGCGTGCCGCAGGTCGGCGACCACGCACAGCACGCCGTCGCCCGCGGGCAGCCCGACGACCGCCGGCTCGTCGGCGAGACGCCGGAGCGTGGTCGCCTCGCGGGTGCCGACCGCGGCGCACCCGCCGTCGTCCTCCCGGCCGGCCGTGAGGACGACCTCCACGTGGCCCGACAGCTCGCCGTCCGCGTCACCGCAGGTGGTGTCGCCCTCCCGGGTCTCGGGGTCACCGCAGCCGTTCTCCCGGTCGACGAGATCCTCGACGGACAGGCGCATGCGCCGGGCCTCCGTGCGGTCCTCGCCGTCCAGCAGGAGCACGACCTGCCGCGTGGCGGTCGGGTACAGGTCCGACACGCGGATCGCCCGGGACTGGCTGCCGTCGTCGTGGCGGACGACCACGCCGACGGGCTCCGGATCGGTGTCTGCCCACGCCGGGGCCGCCGTCCCGAGGAGGACGGCGGCCGTCACGGCGGTGGCAGCGGCGGCGCGCCTCACGCGCGGGGTCCCACGCGGGGCAGTTCCGCGGTGACCGCGTCGACGTCCGCGGGCCGCGCCCGGGCGGGCGGCTCGTCGGGCTCCCGGCGGAGGAGACGAACCACCACGCTGCCCAGCAGCACGAGCCCGCCGAACACCGCGATCGTCGCGATGCCGGTGCGGCCGGTGACGAACTGCTGCGCGGTGCCGACGAACGGCACGTCGATCCACACCTTCCCGCGGACGGCACCGACGGGCACGGGGTCGATGTCCTCGCCCGGGTTGTTGTCGCCCTTCGTGACGAAGCTCGGGGGTGTGGTGTCGGGCTGCAGCGCCACGATCCGGTGGGTGATGTACTCGTCCACGTCCGGGGCGACCTGGTAGGTGATCACGTCGCCGACCTGCAGAGTGGCCGGGTCCACCGGCTCGATCAGCACCACGGCGCCGGTGGCGATCGTGGGCTCCATCGAGCCGGTGTAGACGGTCAGCGGGACCGTCCCCGTGACGCGCGGGACGACCACCAGCAACGCCACCAGGCCGAGCCCGACGACGAGCACGGCCGTGGTGAGCAGCGTGGTGGCGAGGCGGAGCACCTTCACCGGTTCCCCCTGGTCGGTCGGGTGGAGCAGGCGGGGCCGGCCGCGGTGGCCGGCCCCGCCGGGTGAGCACGTCGGTCAGCTGGGCACGTTCTGGGTCAGGTCGAACCGGACGTCGAACGTCGCGCTGTCGCCCTGCACCGCGTTGGTCGCGCTCGGGGCGTTCGGCGCGTCGATACCGGGCGGAGGGGTGTTGCTGCCCTGACCGCTGGGAAGGCCTGCCTCGATGCGGACACAGATGCCCTGACCGGGGTTGAGCCCGCCGAGCGAGGTCGGCGCCGCGAAGTAGTTGGCGAGCGGCTTCCACGCCCGCGGCGCGGTGGATCCGCACTGCCCGGCGGTCGCCGCCGAGCTCACGCGGAGCTGCAGGTAGGCCTGCTGGGAGAACTCCCCGTTGTTGTTGCCCGACTCGTTCCCGCAGGTGCTGTCCTCCGCCTTCTCGGAGTTCGACACGCAGCCGTCCTCGATGTCACGGAGGTTCAGGAAGGTCGCCGACAGCTGCGCGTTCTGCAGCGCGGCGGTGTCGTCGCTGCGGTTGGCGATGAAGAGCGTCGTCTCCTTGTTCTCGCCCGGCGCGAGCTCGCCCATGTCCAGCGGGACCGACTCGCCCACGTCGATGACGAGCGTGCCCGCCGCGAGGTTGTTGCCCTCGACCGTGTCGAAGTCCGACCAGAGGGCGAACGTGCCGCCGCCGATGAGGGCGAGGGCCGCGACGCCGGCGACGGCACCTGCGGCGAGCTTCTTCTTCTGCCTGTCGATGATCATGCGTTTGTGTCCTTCGGGGAAGACCGGGGAGAA
>JAPLAT010000477.1 GCA_026393175.1 Pseudonocardiales bacterium | reverse complement strand
TATCGGGGCGACCGGCATGACTCGGGCGCACCTACGTCCCGACTCGTGCACGCCCACGCCCCGACTCGCGCACACCCAGGCCCCGACTCGCGCACACTTACACCCCGACTCGCGGGCCGTCGGACCCCCGACTCGTGCACGCCCACGCCCCGACTCGCGCGCACCCGGGACCCGACTCGCGGGGGGTCGGGGGCGGCTCGCGGGGGTCGGGCCGGGGGTCGGGGGGACGTAGGGTGGGCGCCGTGACGCTCTCCCCCGCCGTGGACGGCCACCTGCCCGTCGCGAAGACGTTCAAGCTGTACGTGGGCGGGGCGTTCCCGCGCTCGGAGTCCGGGCGCAGCTACCCCGTCACGGACCCGAAGGGGCGGCTGCTCGCCCACGCCGCCCTGGCGTCGCGCAAGGACGTCCGCGACGCCGTCTCGGCCGCGAAGGGCGCCGGGCCGGGCTGGGCGGGCGCGACGGCCTACAACCGCGGCCAGGTGCTCTACCGGGTCGCGGAGATGCTGCAGGCCCGCCACGACCAGTTCGTGGACGACGTCGTCGCCGCCGAGGGGCTCACCCGCCGGAAGGCCGCGCCGGTCGTCGACGCCGCGATCGACCGCTGGGTCTGGTACGCGGGCTGGACCGACAAGCTCGCCCCCGTGCTCGGCTCGGTGAACCCGGTGGCCGGGCCGATGGTGAACTGGTCGGCCCCCGAGCCGACGGGCGTGGTGGGGGTGCTGGCGCCGCAGTCGTCGTCGCTGCTCGGGCTCGTGGACGTGCTCGCCCCGGTGCTCGCCACCGGCTGCACGGCCGTCGTCGTCGCCTCGCAGGAGCGGCCGCTGCCCGCCGTCGGGCTGGCCGAGGTGCTCGCCACCTCCGACGTCCCGGGCGGGGTCGCGAACATCCTCACCGGCGCCACCGCGGAGCTCGCGCCGTGGCTCGCCGCGCACGCCGAGGTCCAGGGCCTCGATCTCGCCGGGGCGCCCGAGGACATCGCGGTCGACTGCGAGCGCGCGGCCGCCGCGAACGTCACCCGCGTGCTGCCGCGCCCCGCCGCAGAGGCCGACCACACCCGCGTGCCCGGCCTGGGCCGGCTGCGCGCGTGGACCGAGGTCAAGACGGTGTGGCACCCGGTCGGCCGCTGACCGGGGGGCGTCCTAGGCTCTCGCGTCGTGGCCAGCGACATCGTCCCGATCCAGCTCTCCCTCACCGAGGGCGACCTCGTCACGCTGTGGGCGCCGCGGTGGCGCGAGGACGGCGAGGAGTGGGAGGCCTTCCTCGGTGACGACGACGCGCTGTTCGCCTTCCCCCGGGTCACGCAGCTCGCGGCGTTCGTGCGCACGGCCACCGACCACGATCTCGTCGACCACCCGGCCTGGCGGGTCGTCCCCGACCTCTCGGTCGCGGAGCTGACCCCCGAGGAGACCCAGCGCTACGACGTCGTCGGCGTGCCGGAGATCGTGGCCGAGGAGGCCGACCAGTGGACGATCGGCGAGCTCGCCGAGGTCGTCGAGATGGTGCGGTCGATCGCCGAGGTCTGCGAGCTCGACGTCGTCACGGAGGTGCTCGACTCGGCGCCGGCCTTCGGGCTGCTGCGCCAGGGCACGCTGCCGTTCGTCGGGCGCGAGGGCGGGCGGCTGTGGACCGAGCTCGTCGACGTCGTCGCCGAGCGGTGGGACGACGTCATCGACGCGCTCGACGAGCTGGTCTCCGTGCCCGACGTCGACGCGGCCGCCCTGGCCGCCGCGGAGAAGGAGGCGGCCGCCGAGCTGGCGCTGACCACCGACGCCGACGCGGTCACCCCGGCCGACGACACCGACGACGCGGACGAGGAGTCCGAGGACGGGGTGGCGGAGGACGGCGACGACGTGAAGGCCGCCGCCGCCGACGCGACCGAGGACGACGACGAGGACGGGGACGACGACGAGGACGCCCCGGTGGGGTTCTGGGAGGAGATCGGGATCGACCCGATCCGCATCTCCACCCTCGACGGCGAGGTCGTGACGCTGCGCTGCTACCTCGACGACAAGCCGGTGTTCCTCGGCTCGGACGGCAAGATCGACGTCTTCCCGTCCGAGCGCGCGCTGGCCCGCTGGCTCGCCGACGACGGCGCGAACGGCCACGACCTGCTGGCCGCCTCGACCTGGCCGGAGGTCGTGGAGAAGGCGACCGTGGGCGAGCTGGAGGTGGTCGTGGACGACCTCAACTCCTACACCCTCACCGGCCTGGCCGAGGACATCGCCGAGGGCCCGCTGGCCGTCGACCCCTCGCAGCTGGAGCTGGGCACCGAGCTGCTGCTCGACGTCGGCGAGTGGGCGGGTGACGACGAGCCGGCCCGGGCGCTGGCGGACAACCAGCCGCTGGGCTGGCTGGTCTCGTTCGTCGTGCGGCCCAACCCGACCCGGCTGGCGCCGAGCCCGCCGTTCGACGCCGAGGCGGCGCGGTTCCGCGAGCTGGTCGTGGAGCTGCAGGAGCGGCTGCAGCGGCACTGAGCCGCGTCAGGCCTGCAGCGCGGCGTACCCGGGCTTGATCACGTCGTTGATCAGGGCGAGGCGCTCGTCGAACCCGATGAACGCGGACTTCATCGCGTTGACCATGAACCACTGCAGGTCGGCCCAGCCGTAGCCGTGGGCCTCGGCGAGCCCGGCCATCTCCCGGCTCATCGAGATGTCGGACATGAGCCGGTTGTCGGTGTTGATCGTGACCCGGAACCGGAGCCGCGCGAGCAGGCCGATCGGGTGGTCGGCGAGGGACTTGGCCGCGCCCGTGTGCACGTTCGACGTCGGGCACATCTCCAGCGGGATGCGCATGTCGCGCACGTAGGCGGCGAGCCGGCCCAGTGTCGCGTTGCCGTCCTCGTCCACGGCGATGTCGTCGACGATCCGCACGCCGTGGCCGAGCCGGTCGGCGCCGCACCACTGCAGGGCCTCCCAGATCGAGGGCAGCCCGAACGCCTCGCCCGCGTGGATGGTGAAGTGCCCGTTCTGCTGCCGGACGTACTCGAAGGCGTCGAGGTGGCGGGTGGGCGGGAAGCCGGCCTCGGCGCCGGCGATGTCGAAGCCGACGACGCCGGTGTCGCGGTAGCGGATGGCCAGCTCGGCGATCTCGCGGCTGCGGGCGGCGTGGCGCATCGCCGTGAGCAGGCAGCCGACCCGGATGCGGCGCCCGCGCGCGGCGGCCCGCGCCGTGCCGACGCGGAAGCCCTCCAGCACCGCCTCGACGACGGCGTCGAGCTCGAGCCCCTCCTCGACGTGCAGCTCGGGGGCGAAGCGCACCTCGGCGTAGACGACGCCGTCGTCGGCCAGGTCCTCGGCGCACTCGGCGGCGACCCGCACCAGCGCGTCGGCGGTCTGCATCACCCCGACCGTGTGCCCGAACGTCTCCAGGTAGCGCACGAGCGAGCCGGAGTGGGCGGCGTCGAGGAACCAGCGGCCCAGCGCGTCGACGTCGGTGGTCGGCAGGGCGCGGTAGCCGGCGGCCTCGGCGAGCTCGACGACCGTGGCGGGGCGCAGCCCGCCGTCGAGATGGTCGTGCAGCAGCACCTTCGGTGCGTCGCGGACGGTCTCGGCGTTCAGGGCTACGGGCACCACGCCACGCTAGAACACCGGGGCAATGGCCCGCTGCGGGGCGCGTGAACTGCTCCGATCGGGCGATGGCGCGTCCGATCGGGGAGCCGCGTCCGGGTGATCCACTGGCCTCGCTACGCTGCGTCGTGTAGTGCCCCGTCCCGCTCTCAGGAAGCTCCCCGCCCCATGAGCAATGACTCCAGCCTGTCGTTCGACCGCATGCGCGGCATGCTCGTGCGCGCCGCGGAGATCCGCGACAGCGAGCAGCAGCAGATCTTCGACTCCCTCGACGAGATCCACGCCCGCCTGGCCGCGCTGGACGCGCTGGGCACCGTGCGCAAGCGCCTGACCGAGCTGCCCGACCGCACCGAGGTCAGCGTGCTGGCCGAGCGGCTGGACGAGACCGTGGCGAAGATGGACGCCCAGGACGCCGTGCTGGCCTCCCTGGCCCGGGCCGTCGAGTCGCTGCCGGACAAGCTCGCCAAGCCGTTCGCGCAGCTCGACGGGCGCCTCGACGGCATGGCCGGGCGGATGGAGGGCATCTCCGGGCGCATGGACGGGCTGGACGACCGCCTGGGCGGCCTGCACAAGCGCCTCGACGACCTGGACAACCGGCTCGACCGCCACGAGATGCGGCTCGACACGATGCCCGCCTCGGTCGGCACGCCGATCAAGGAGCGCATCGACGGCGTCGAGCGCGTGGTGCGCGAGCAGCTCGACGGCGCCACCCGCGCGTTCGACGAGACCGGCGAGGGCCTGCGCAACCTGCTCGGCGACACCAGCATCGGCCTGCACCGCAGGCTCGAGGACCTGGCCGGGCGCCCCGCCGTCGACCCCACCGAGCCGCTCGACGGCCTCGCGCAGCGCCTGGAGGCCCTCGCGGCCCGCCTGGACGCCGTCGGCGCCCGGCTGGACACGCTGGAGTCCGGGGTCACCGGCTCGCTGGACGAGAAGTTCGGCAGGCTCGACGCCGTGCTCGTCGAGCGCCCGGACGCCGAGGCCGTGCGCGGCCTGGTGGAGCGGGCCAACGCCGAGTCCGAGCGCCGCAACGCCGGGCAACTCGACGAGGCCATGGCCACGTTCGCCGAGCTCATCCTGGGTCGGGGCGGCCAGGTGTCCTCCCCGCCGCCGCCGCCGCGGCCCACCGCGCGCCGCTCCCGCAAGGCCACGGTGAAGAGCCCCAACGGCGCGTCGGCGGGCGACACCATCACCGACGACCCCGACGACGACTGAGTCACCCCGCGGCGAGCACCTGCCGCAGCGAACGCGGCGGGCGGCCGGTGAGCCGCTCGACGACGTCGGTCACGCCGGCCTGCGACCCGGAGCGGACGAGGTCGTCGAGCCCGGCCAGCACCGTGGCGTAGGCGGCGGGGACGAGCAGCGCGTGCACGGCCACCGCGGCGATGTCGGCGGCGTCGACGAACGGCACCCGGCCGTCCCCGGTGGCGGTGACGACCCGCCCCCGGCTGAGCCCCCGGTCGTTCGGGGGCCCGCCGAGGAAGTTCTGGGCGAACCAGGACGGCCGCAGCACCACCGGCTCCGGGACGGTGGTCGCGACGAGGTCGGCCAGCGCGCCCAGCCCGGCCCCGCCGCGTTCGACGGCCGACGAGCCGAGCAGGACGACCCGCCGCAGCCCGCGGTCCACGGCCCGCTCCAGGACGGGCCGCACGGTCTGCGCGGGGTCGGGGTCGGCGAGCGGGCCGAGGAGGTAGGCGCGGTCGGCCCCGGCGAACGCGGGGTCGTGGGTCGCCGGGTCGCCCCAGTCGAACCGCTGCGGCGAGGAGCGGCTGGCGCGGCGCACGGGGGCGCTGGCCCGGGTGAGCAGGTCGGCGACCCGGCGGCCGGTCGTGCCGGTCGCCCCGGTGACAAGAACGGTCATGCCGCGCTCCCGCCCAGGATCTCCTGCGCGGCCGCCGGGCTCCAGTGGTCGCGGTAGGCGGTGATCCCCTCCGCCCCGACGGTGACGACCGCGACGTAGCGCAGGACGTAGTCGGCGCCGGTGGCGGTGACGGTCCCGGCCACCGCGAACTCCACGACGACGGTGTCCGGGTCGGCGGTGTCGTGGCGGGTCTGCTCCACGACGGCCCGCGGCCGGACGAGGTCGGTGTAGCCGGCGAGGTAGGCCGCGACCTCGTCGCGGCCGTCGAGCCGCGCCGGGGCGCCGGGCGCGGCGAAGGGGAACTCCATGGTGCCCGCGGGCGCCCAGAGGGCGGCGAACCCCGCCATGTCGTGGGCGAGCAGCAGGTCGAGCGCGCGGTCGAAGGTGGCGTGGGTGCGCCGCCTGCGGTCGTCGTGGTCCATCGGGACGCCTTTCGGTCGATACCGTTCCGTCCCGACCAACGTACGCAGGACGGAACGGTCCCGTCCACTTGGTAGGCTGACGCCGTGCCCCCCGCCCGCCGCACCCCCACCGGGGCCGCCGTGCTGCGGCCCGAGCTCACCGAGGCCGTGGTCGACGCCGTGTTCGTCGAGCTCGCCGAGCACGGCTACGGCCGGCTGTCCATGCAGCGGGTGGCCGACCGGGCCGGGGTGGGCAAGAGCGCGCTCTACCGGCGCTGGACCGGCCGGGACGAGATGGTGATCGACGCCCTCGGGCGCCTCGGCGTGCCCGAGGGCCCGCCGCCCGACACCGGGGACCTGCGCGGGGACCTGCGGGCGCTGCTGGCCGGCATGACCGCCTGGTTGACCACGCCCCGGCTGCGCGGCATCCTGCCCGACCTGGTCGCCGAGACCCGGCGCTCCCCCGAGCTCGCCGCCCTGTTCCGGGAGCGCCTGGCCGGGCCGCGCCGGGCGTGGGCCCGGGCCGTGCTCGACCGCGCCGCCGCCCGCGGCGAGGTCGCGCCCGACCGGTCCGACGACCAAGTGCTCGACCTCGTGCTGGACCTGGCCGGCAGCGCCCCGTTCTGGCGCCTCACCGTGCACGGCGGGGACGTCGACCCCGGCTACCTCGACCGGCTCGCCGACCTGCTCGCGCGCGGCCTCGGCGCCCCGGGCTGACCGCGCGGCGTGGGTCGAGCCGCACGGCGCCTCACCCGCGCAGTGCCTCGCCCACGAGCGTGCGGGGCGGCGGCGGGGTGTCGGCGACCGCCACGCCGCCGGCCAGCGCCGCCCTGGCCCCGGCGACGGCGCCGGGGGTGTCGGTGTGCAGCTCCAGCAGGGCGTCACCGGCCCGCACCTGCGCCCCGGGGTCGACGAGCAGGCGCACCCCGGCGGCGGCCTGCACGGCGTCCTCCTTGCGGGCCCGGCCCGCCCCGAGCCGCCACGCGGCCACGCCGACGGCCAGCGCGTCGAACGAGACGGTCCCGGACGCCTCGGCCGTCAGCTCCTCGACGTGCGCGGCGACGGGCAGCCGCGCGGACGGGTCGCCGCCCTGCGCGGCGATCATGCGCTCCCACACCGGGTACGCCGCCCCGGAGGCGAGCACCTCGGCCGGGTCGACGCCGGTGACGCCGCCGAGTGCCAGCATCTCCCGCGCCAGCGCCACCGTCAGCTCGACGACGTCGGCGGGGCCGCCGCCGCGCAGCACCTCGACCGACTCGGCGACCTCCAGCCCGTTGCCCACCGCGCGGCCCAGCGGCACGGACATGTCGGTGAGCAGCGCCGTCGTGGCGAGGCCGTGGTCGGTGCCCAGCCGCACCATCGTCCCGGCGAGCTCCCGCGCGCGCTCCGGGGTCTTCATAAACGCCCCCGACCCGACCTTCACGTCCAGCACCAGCCCCGACGTGCCCTCGGCGATCTTCTTGCTCATGATCGAGCTGGCGATCAGCGGGATCGACTCGACGGTGCCGGTGACGTCGCGCAGGGCGTAGAGCTTGCGGTCCGCGGGCGCCAGCGTCGGCGTCGTCGCGCAGATGACGGCGCCGACGTCCGCGAGCTGGGCGGCGATCTCCTCCAGCGACAGCGACGCCCGCCAGCCCGGGATGGCCTCCAGCTTGTCCAGCGTGCCGCCGGTGTGGCCCAGCCCGCGGCCGGACAGCTGCGGCACGGCCGCGCCGCAGGCGGCCACCAGCGGGGCCAGCGGCAGGGTGATCTTGTCGCCGACGCCGCCGGTGGAGTGCTTGTCCACGAGCGGGCGGCCGAGGTCGCCGAACGACAGGACGTCCCCCGAGTCGATCATCGCCCGGGTCCAGCGGGCGATCTCGCCGGCGTCCATGCCGTTGAGCAGGATCGCCATCGCCAGTGCCGCCATCTGCTCGTCGGCGACGTCGCCGCGGGTGTAGGCGGCCAGCACCCAGTCGACCTGCTCGTCGGACAGGCGCCCCCCGTCGCGCTTGGTGGTGATCACGTCGACGGCGCTCATGGTCATGGCCCCATCCTGCCGTGCCGGGGAACGGCGGCCGGGGCCGCCGTTCCCGCTCACGGCAGGTGTTCGGGGCCGAACGCGTCGGGCAGGACCTCGCTCAGCGGGAGCACGCCGCGGGGCGTGTCGAGCAGGCAGTCGGGGCCGCCGAACTCGTAGAGGACCTGCCGGCAGCGTCCGCAGGGCATGAGCAGCTCGCCGGTGCCCGAGCGGCACGCGACGGCGGTGAACCGGCCGCCGCCGGTGAGCCGCAGCTGCCCGGCCATCGTGCACTCCGCGCACAGCCCCAGGCCGTACGAGGCGTTCTCGACGTTGCACCCGGTGACGACGCGCCCGTCGTCGCACTCCGCCGCCGCCCCCACCTGCAGGTGCGAGTAGGGCGCGTAGGCCGATCCGGCGGCGGTGACGGCGGCCGAGCGCAGCGCGTCCCAGTCGGTCACGCGCTCAGTCACCTTCGCCCCTGCGGTACTCCACGCCGATCGCCGCGGGTGGTCGGAGCCGTTGGGACGCGACCGCCAGCACCAGCAGCGTGACGAGCTGCGGCGCGTAGGACGCGAACTGCTCGGGCACGGTCTCGGTGCTGAAGTAGACGGCGTAGACGGCCAGGCCGGCCACGGCCGCGAGGAGCGCGGGCTTCCACCGGCGCCGCGCCACCCACAGCAGCGCGATGCCGACGGCGAGGATGGACGCCCCGTACAGCAGCGCGTGCACGGCCTCGCCGCCGGCGCGCAGCTGGACGCCGTCGGTGTAGCCGAACAGCGCGGACCCGGCGAGCAGCCCGCCGGGCCGCCAGTTGCCGCAGATCATGGCGGCCAGGCCGATGTAGCCGCGGCCGCCGCTCTGCCCCTCCTGGTAGCCGAGCTGGCCCGGGTTCAGCGTGAGCGCCGCGCCGCCGAGCCCGGCGAGCCCGCCGGAGATGATCAGCGCGATGTACTTGTAGGTGTAGACCGGGACGCCGAGGGTCTCCGCGGCCGTCGGGTTCTCCCCGCAGCTGCGCAGCCGCAGGCCGAACCCGGTGCGCCAGAGCACGAGGAAGCTGATCGGCACGAGCGCGAACCCGAGCACCGCCAGCGGCGTGAGCCCGGACAGCAGCCCGCCGAGCAGGCCCGCGACGTCGGACAGCACGACCCGTTGCTCGGACTCCACCGCCCGCAGCCCGTCGGCCAGCGGCTGCACCGAGAACGTGTCGAACCCGGGCACCGGCGGCGACTCGCGCGGGTTGTTCGACAGCGGCAGGAAGATCACCGAGGCCAGGTAGCGGGTCAGGCCCATGCCGAGCAGCGTGATCGCGACGCCGGAGACGATGTGGTTGACGCCGAACGTCACCGTGGCGACGGCGTGCAGCAGCCCGCCCAGCGCGCCGAACACCAGCCCGCCGACGACGGCCGCGTACGGGCCCCACTGGTAGCCGGCCCAGGCCGCGCCCCAGGTGCCCAGGATGAGCATCCCCTCGAGGCCGATGTTGATGACGCCGGCGCGCTCGGCCCACAGGCCGCCGAGCGCGGCGAACAGGATCGGCAGCAGCAGCCGGACGGCGGCCTGGGTGGTGCCGCTGGAGGTCAGCTGGATCTGGCCGGTGAGCGTGGCCGTGAGCGACAGCAGCCCGACCCCGACCGCGACGATGATGGCCGAGCGGGCCCAGGCGGGCAGCGCGGTCCACCGGTCGGTGCGGGCGGGCGCCGGGGTCTTCGTCGGGGCGGTCATCCGACCGGCTCCTTCTCGGTGACGGGGACGGACCGCAGCTGCGCGGACACCCGGCGCTGCTCGGCCGCGAGCTCGTAGCGGCGGGCGATCTCGTAGGCCACCACGACCGACAGCACCACGGACCCCTGCATGATCAGCACGCTGTCGCGCGCGACGCCGACGTTGTCCAGCGCGACGGCGGACTTGTCGAGGAACGACCACAGCAGCGCCCCGAACGCGACGCCCACGGGGTGGTTGCGGCCCAGCAGCGCGATGGCCAGGCCGGTGAAGCCGTAGCCCTGCGGGGAGTTGAGCGTGTAGGCGAAGTCGCGGCCGAGCACCTCGGGCAGGCCGGCGAGGCCGGCCACCGCACCGGAGAGCACGAGCGCGATGATCACCATCCGCTTCGCGTTCACCCCGCCCGCGGTGGCCGCCGTCGGCGACTCCCCCGACGCGCGCAGCTCGAAGCCGAAACGGGTGCGGTTGAGCAGGAACCAGTAGGAGAACCCGACGACGACGGCGAGCGCCGACAGCCCGAAGATCACCCCGGCCCCGGTGTCGACGCCCGGCACCTGGCCGCTGGGCGGGATCGGCGCGGTCGTCAGGTTGTTGCCCTGCAGCACGCCGAAGGCCTGCGGCCGGATGAGGAACGCGATGACGCCGGTGGCCACCGCGTTCAGCATGATCGTCGAGATCACCTCGGACACGCCGCGGTAGGCCTTGAGCAGCGCCGGGATCCCGGCCCACATCGCGCCGACGAGCATGCCGACGACGACGATCACCAGGGCGTGCAGCACGGGCGGCAGCGTGAGCGAGCCGCCGACGATCGCGGCCACGCAGGCGGCGAGCCGGTACTGGCCCTCGATGCCGATGTTGAACAGCTTCATCTGGAAGCCGATCGCCGCGGCAATCGCCACCAGGTAGTAGATGGCCGCGGTGTTGACGGTGTCGACGGCCGTGGTGCCGCGGCCCAGCTGGCCGACCATCGCGCCCAGCGCGGTGAGCGGGGACGCGCCGCTGATGAGCAGCGCGACGGCGCAGAGCAGCGCGGCGAAGACGATCGCCAGCAGCGGCGGCAGCAGGGTGGTCCTGATCCTGTTCATGCCGCCGCCCCGTCCGCGCCGGTCATCGCGGCCCCCAGCTGCTCGGGGGTGACGGTGGCCGGGTCGGCGTCGGCGACGAACCGGCCGCGCAGCATCACCTTGATCGCGTCGGACAGGCCGATCAGCTCGTCGAGGTCGGCGCTGACGAGCAGCACCGCCAGGCCACGGGCCCGGGCCGCGCGCAGCACCTCCCAGATGCCCGCCTGCGCGCCGACGTCGACGCCGCGGGTGGGGTGCGAGGCGATGAGCAGCACCGGGTCGCCGGACAGCTCGCGGCCGACGACGAGCTTCTGCTGGTTGCCGCCCGACAGCGCGGCGGCGGCGACGTCGATGCCGGGGGTGCGGACGTCGAACTCCTCGACGATGCGCTGGGTGTCGCGCTTGGCCGCCGCCCGGTCGAGCAGCCCGAGGAACCCGCCGCGGGACACGGGCGGGCGGCTCTGGTGGCCCAGCATCCGGTTCGCCCAGAGCGGCTGGGAGGCGAGCAGGCCGTGCCGGGTGCGGTCCTCGGGGACGTAGCCGATGCCGGCCTCGCGGCGGGCGAGGGTGCCCGCCCGGGTGATGTCCGTGCCCGACAGCACGATCGTGCCGGCCGACGCGCGGCGCATCCCCATGATCGTCTCGACGAGCTCGGTCTGGCCGTTGCCCTCGACGCCGGCGATGCCGAGCACCTCCCCCGCGTGCACCACGAGGTCGATGCCGTCGAGCAGCGGGCGGCCCCCCTCGCCCGCGGTGGAGTCGTCGGCGGACAGGCGCAGCCCCTCGACCGTCAGCACCGCGCGGTCGGTGACGGTCGAGTCGCGCGTCTCCGGGCTGGGGAGCTCGCTTCCGACCATCATCTCGGCGAGCTGGCGGCTCGTGACCGCGCGCGGGTCCGCGGAGCCGACGCACGTGCCGCGGCGGATCACCGTGATCGTGTCGGCGATCGCGCGGACCTCGTCGAGCTTGTGGGAGATGAACAGGAACGTGAAGCCGTCGGCGCGCATCGCCCGCAGCGTCGCGAACAGGTCGTCGACCTCCTGCGGCACGAGCACGGCCGTCGGCTCGTCGAGGATGATCGTGCGGGCGCCCCGGTAGAGCACCTTGACGATCTCCACACGCTGCCGGTCGGCCACGCCGAGGCGCTCCACGAGCACGTCGGGGCGCACGTCGAGGCCGACGGTGCGGGCCAGCTCCGCGATCCGCGTCTTCGCGGCCGCGCCGATGCCGTGCAGCGACTCCGCGCCGAGCAGGATGTTCTCCGCCACGGTCAGGTTGTCGGCCAGCATGAAGTGCTGGTGCACCATGCCGATCCCGGCCCGGATCGCGTCGGCGGGCGAGCGGAACCGCACGGGCGCCCCGTCGACGCTGATCGTGCCCTCGTCCGGCTGCTGGATGCCGTAGAGGATCTTCATCAGGGTCGACTTGCCTGCGCCGTTCTCCCCGCACAGGGCGTGCACCTCGCCGCGCCGCACCCGCAGGTCGATGTCGCTGTTGGCGACCACGCCCGGGAAGCGTTTCGTGATGCCGGCCAGTTCGACCGCGTACTCGCTGTCGGCCATACCTCTCCTCAGACACGAACGTGGGGGCCGGGGCGATCGGCCCCGGCCCCCCGCGCGCACACCGTAGCGACTACGGGGTGGTGTTCACCGTGATGTCGCCGTTGATGATCGCCGCCTTGTAGGCGTCCAGGTCGGCGACGATGTCGTCCACCTGGCCCCCGGTCGTCGAGTAGCCGACGCCGTCGACGGAGAGGTCGAACGCGTCCGGGATCACCGAGGTGTCGCCGGCCGCGACCGCGTTGATGAAGTTGAAGACGGCCACGTCGACGCGCTTGAGCATCGAGGTGATGATGACCTCGTTGATGGGCGGGTCGACGGTGTTGTACTGGTCGGAGTCGACGCCGATCGCGTACCGCGGGGCCTCCGGCGTGCTCGCGCCGGCGACCGCCTGGAACACGCCCTGGCCCGACGCGCCCGCCGCGTGGTAGATCACGTCGGCGCCGGAGTCGAGCTGGCCCTGGGCCACCTCGGCACCGCGGGGCGAGTCGTTGAAGCCGGAGAAGTCACCGGCCGGGGAGATGTAGTCGGTGTCGATCGTGATGTCCGGCGCGACGGCCTGGGCACCCTGCACGAACCCGGCCTCGAACTTCTGGATCAGCGGGGTCTCGACGCCGCCGACGAAGCCGATGTGGCAGTCGGCGGTCTTGAGCGCGGCGGCGACGCCGACCAGGAACGAGCCCTGCTCCTCGGCGAACACCAGCGGGGTGACGTTGGGCAGCTCGACGGAGCTGTCGTCGACGATGCCGAACTGGACGTTCGGGAACTCCGCCGCGACGACGCCCACCGCGGAGGCGTAGGCGAAGCCGACCGCGATGACCGGGTTGAAGCCCTCGGACGCGAGCTGGCGCAGGCGGGCGTTCTTGCTGTCCTCGCTCTCGTTCTCCGCGGCGGCGACGTCCCGGGTGCTCTCCCGTGGCAGGCCGAGCTCGCCGATGGCGCGCTCGAGGCCGGCGTAGGCGGAGTCGTTGAACGACTGGTCGCCGCGGCCGCCGATGTCGTAGGCCAGTCCGACGCGCAGGCTGCTCGCGTCGGCGTTGGGCGCGACGGGCGCCGCCGTGGGGGCGGCACCGCCCGCGGCGGCCGGGGCCGGGTTGCGCGTGCACTCGGCGGCGGCGTCGCCGCCACCGGCGGCCGGTTCCGACCCGGTGTCGCGGGCGCAGCCGGCGAGCACGAGCGCACTGCTCAGCACGGCGGCCGCAAGCGCCATTCCTCGTCTGTTCCGCACTCGGTGGTCCTGCTTTCCTGCTCGGCGGGGGATCGTTCTCGGGGGGTCCGGCGCGCGGCGGTGCGCGCGGCGACGGGGAACCGTAAACCCCGGCGTGCGGCGTTGACCATGGCCGTGACCGAATCGTCGATTCCGCAGGGTGAGCGCCCTGTCACCGTCCACCGCGGTGCGTGATGGGATGTGCGCCGTACGGACCAGCGACGCGAACGGAGCCTGTCGATGGACGAGGTCACGACGACGATCGACGCGCACCCCCGACCGGGTCTGGGCGCTCGTCACCGACATCACGCGGATGGGTGAGTGGAGCCCGGAGAACACCGGCGGCCGCTGGTCCGGGGGCGCCACGGGCCCGGCCGTGGGGGCGCGGTTCGTCGGCTGGAACCGGTACGGCCTCGTGCGCTGGCCCACCCGCTGCCGGGTCGTCGAGTGCGAGGAGCCGCGGCGCTTCGCCTTCGCCGTCAGCGAGAGCCGGATGACGTGGGGCTGGCGCCTGGAGCCCGACGGCGCCGGCACCCGGCTCACCCAGTGGCGCGAGCGCACGGCGCGGCCCGCGCTCCCGGTCCGGGCGCTGGCCGCCAGCGGCCTGCTCGGGCGCGACCGCGAGGCGATGATGGTGCAGGGCATGCACCGCACCCTGGCGGCGGTCAAGGCGGCGGCCGAGCGCCCCTGACGCCTCGCCCCCCGTCCGGGCGGCGGGGCGGCCGTAGGCTCGGTCCGTGCGACCGGGCGCGGCGGTGCTGGTGGCGGCGGCCCTCGTCGCCGGGACGGTCGGGGCGGCGCCGGC
>JAPLAT010000191.1 GCA_026393175.1 Pseudonocardiales bacterium | reverse complement strand
GCCGACCCGCGGACCGACCGGCCGCCCGGCCGGGCTCCAGGTCGGGCCGCAGGCGGGGCAGCCGGTCGCCCAGCCGACCGCGCAGGTGGCCCTGCCCCGCGGCCCGGCCGGGCCGGCCACCGAGGCGCCGACGCTGCGGGTCGCCCTCGCCGAGCGGGTCGGCACGCCCGAGACCGTGCGACCCGGCCTCACCTCGTTCACCGTCGCCACGCTCGTCGCGCTCGCCGTGTCGGCCTGGGCCTGGCTGAGCCGGTCCCCGGACACCGGCACGCTCGCCGGCATCACCACCGTGCTCTGGACGCTCCCCGCGGTCCAGGTGCTCGTCGGCCTCTACGGGGTGCTGCGCACGCGGCGGCGCCTGGCCGGCCCGGACGGCACGGCGCCGTCGACGTCGGTCGCCGACGCCTCGCCGTCGGACGAGCTCATCGTCGTCGTGCCGACGATCGGGCGGCTGGACACGGTGCAGGCCCTCGAGCGGGTGGTGCCCTCGCTGTGCCGGTACCTGCCGGTGTTCTTCCCGCGGCTGCGCGTCGACGTCGTCGTCGAGGAGGGCTGCGAGGCCGCCGAGCGCATCGCCCGGCTCGGTGCGCGGTTCGCGGCCGTCCGCGTGCTCACCGTGCCCCGCGCGTACCGGACGCGGCACGGGACGAAGTTCAAGGCGCGGGCCAACGAGTACGCGCTGCAGGTGCGCCGGGGGGCCGGCGAGGACCGCGACGACGTGTGGATCCTGCACATGGACGACGACACCGCCGTGGGGCCCGACACGGCGCGGGAGATCGCGCGGTTCGTCGTCCGGCAGCGGCACAAGAAGCCCGAGGACCGCATGCACGTCGCGCAGGGGGTGCTCACCTACCCGGCCGAGAACGCGGTGAGCCGGGTGCTGTGGCTGGCCGACTCGGTGCGCCCCGCCGCCGACGTCTCGCTGTTCGCCGCGACCACCGGCACCGGCTACCCGGTCGCCGGGATGCACGGCGAGCTGCTGATGGTGCGCAGCTCGGTGGAGTCGCGGATCGGCTGGGACTTCGGGCCGCACGCGCTGGTCGAGGACGCCGAGTTCGCCCTGCGCCTGGCCCGGCTGCACCCGCGCAGCACCGACTGGTTCCCCGGCCGGTCCTACGGCGCGGTGCCGGTGGGTGTGGCCGACTTCGTCACCCAGCGGGAACGCTGGTCGTGGGGGCTGATGCAGCTCGCGTTCCGGTCGGGGATCCCGCTGCGGCTGCGCGTCCTGCTCGTGGTCAACGTGCTCGTGTGGGCGACTGCGCCGATCCAGCACGTCGGCGTCGTGCTCGCCGTCGGCCTGCTGCTCGGCGACACGAACACGCTGCCGGTCACCGCCGTCGTCCTGCCGCTGTGGGCGATGAACGTCGGCTTCCAGGTCTGGAGCTACTGGGAGGGCTACCGGATGAACGTCTCGGCCGGTGCGGGGCCGCGGCCCCGGTTCGAGCGGCTGCTGCTGCTCGCGCTGATCCCGGTGTTCTCGCTGTGGGAGGCCGCGGGGGTGACGCGCGGGCTGGTGCGGGCCGTGCGCGGCGGGGCGTCCACGTTCACCGTGATCGCCAAGCCCCTGTGAGAACGGACGCGGTGAGAAGGACGCTGTGAGGAGGACGTCGTGAGGGCCGGGCGCTGGGTCGGCGGGGCGCTCGTCGCCGCCGCCGTCGGGGTGGCGAGCTGGACGGTGCCCGCCCCGCCCGCGGACCCGCCCGCCCCGGCCGCGCAGGTGGCGGTGCCGTGGCGGGCGGGGGAGCCGGAGCTCGGCGTGCAGGTCTACTGGGTCGACGACCCCGCCGCCGGCCCCGGTGACGTGCGGCGCGCGGCGCGGCGGGTGCTCGACCTGGTGGTCGGGCTGGAGGCGAACGCCGTCGCCTTCTCGTTCCCGTTCTACGTCGACGCGATCGACGCCGACGCGGTCGTCACCGACGCCACCACCCCCACCCCGGACCGCGTGGCGCTGGTGGTCGAGGAGGCCCGCCGCTCCGGCCTGCGGGTGACGCTGCGCCCGCTGCTCGACGAGTTCGCGCTCCGCGAGCGGGATCCGCAGGACTGGCGGGGCCGCCTGGACCCCGCCGACCGCGCCGCCTGGTTCGCCTCCTACACCGCCTTCCTGCGCCCCTACCTGGAGCTGGCGCAGCGCGAGCAGGTCGCGACGTTCTCCGTGGGGGTGGAATTCTCGCTGCTGCAGGACGACCCCGGCTGGGCGGGCGTGGTCGCCGCCGCCCGGGAGGTCTACGACGGCGAGATCTCCTACTCGGCGAACTGGGACGCCTACGCGGGCGCGGTCGCGGGGGTGCCGGCCGACGTCGTCGGCATCGACGCCTACCCCCAGCTCGACGTCGCGCCCGGTACCGACGAGGACGAGCTGACCGCGGCCTGGGTCGACTGGCTCGACGAGACCCGCGCCCCCCGGCCGGCGACGCTGCTCACCGAGGTCGGCGCCGCCGCCGAGGCCGTCACCGTCGACAACCCGGCGGTGCCGGAACGGCCCGGCGAGCCGCTGGACGTCGGCGCGCAGGCCACCTGGTTCGCCGCGGCCTGCCGGGCGGCCCGCGAGCTGGACCTGGGCGGGCTGTACTGGTGGCGGGTCCCGTTCGAGAGCGACCCGGCCACGGCCGACCCGGTCGCCGACCGGCACGACTCCTTCCTCGGCCGGCCCGCCGAGGACGTGGTGCGGGAGTGCTTCACGTCCTGGACGGCGCCGTGAGCGCGGGCGCCGGGGCCCGCGCGGCTGCGACCGGGCTGACGGGGCTCGCCGTGGCGCTGGTGGTGCTGCAGAGCTCGGGCGGGTTCGCGGTGGAGCTGCTCGGCCCGGACGTGCTGCTCACCGTCACCGGCTTCGCGCTCACGCTGTGGCTGCTCGGTGCGGGCCCCGGTGCGGGCCTGCGCCGGTACTACGCGACCCTGCTGGCCCGGCTGCCCCTGCTGGTCGTGACGGTGGCCGTGGTGCTCGGCGTGACGGCGTGGGCGGTGCCGTGCCGCCTCGACGGCCCGGGCGCCGTCGCGGCGATGCTCGCGGCGGCGAACTGGTGGCAGCTCCTGGCCCCGGGGCCGCTGGCGTGCCCGGTGCCGGGGGCGCTGGTCGCCGTCGACCCGCTGGGGGCGATGTGGCTGGTCGCGGTGCTCGTGCAGCTCTGCCTGCTCTGGCCTCCGGTGCTCGCGGCGGGGCACGCGCTCGTGCGGCGCCTGCGCCGGGGCCGGACGGTCGTGGCCGCCGTCCTGGTCGCCCTCGCCGTCGCCGGGACGGCGGCGGTCGGCCCGTTGCGCGTGGTGCAGGGGGCCGGCCCGGCGGAGCTGGCGCTGGGCACGCACGTCCGGCTCGCGGAGTTCGTGGTCGGCGCCGCGGCGGCCGTGCTCGTCGCCGGGCTGCACCGGCGCGGGGACGCCGACGGGTCGCGCGGGAGCGGCGCCGCCGTCGCGCTCACCGTCGCCGGTCTGGCGCTGCTGGGGGCATCGGGCGTCGCGGCGTGGCTGGAGCCGCCGGACTGGCTTCGCCTGGGCGGGCCGCTCAGCGCGGCGCTGGGCACCGCCGTCGTCCTGCTCGGGGTGACCTCGGTCCCGCACGGGCCGCTGGCCCGCGCCGTCGGCCGCGGGTTGCCGGTGGAGCTGGGCCGCAGCGCACCGGCCCTGCTCGTGCTGCACCTGCCCGTGTTCTGGCTGCTCCAGCTCGCGGTGCCGCTGGCGCGGCCGTTCGCGCTGACCGTCGTCGGCGGCGTGCTGGCCTGGCTCGCCGGGCTGCTGCTGCACGACGGCGTGCTGCGCCGGGCGCTGCGCGGGCGCCGCCGGCCGGTCGCGTGGGGCGCGGTCGCGCTCGTCGCGGCGGGGGTGGTC
>JAPLAT010000354.1 GCA_026393175.1 Pseudonocardiales bacterium | reverse complement strand
GTGGACAGGGCCAGCGCGCGGGCGACGGGCTCGGGCCGGGCGATGGCGAGGTTCTTCGGGAACAGCTCGCCGAACACCATCTGCACGACGGTGGCGAAGAGCAGGGCGAGCACCGTGCCCACGGCGATGCCGACGCCGGTGGGCACGCCCACCCCGCCGAGCAGCTCGCCGATCGCCTCGCCGATCAGCGGCTCGGCCACGTACCCGACCAGGAGGCCGGTGACGGTGATGCCCAGCTGCGCGCCGGAGAGCATGAACGAGGTGCGGCCGGTGATGTCCAGGGCCCGTTTCGCTCCGACGTCACCCGCGTTGGCGCGGGCCCGGAGCCGGGAGCGGTCGACGGCCATGTAGCCGAACTCCTGGGCGACGAAGTAGCCGGTGAGCGCGGTGATCGCGAGCACGACGACGATGCCGAGGAGGAGGGAGAGGATCGTGGTGATCATCGGCACCGTCCTGCGAGGACGGTGCCGGGACTATCGGAGGGGTCCATCTTTCCTGTCTCGGGGAGGGATTCGGTTGCCCGGTTCAACGCCGGATGTCGGGATCGAGTTCCCGGGCGGCGCGAGGAGAGTACCCGCAGGCGGGCGGGCCGCGCGCGTCCCGGAGGCCTGCTGTCGCGCGCTTCACCCCGCCCGGCGACGCCGCTCCCGCGACCGGTCGCGCGGGGTGTGCGGGCCGCTACCCTGACGACGTGGACGATCTCCGTGAGCTGGGTTCCGCCCTGCGTGGCCTCGCCGGTTCCGGCGCGGGCATCGGCGTCGTGCGGGTGCTGGAGCGGCACGGCTTCGGCACGGTGGAGAGCGGCCAGCTGGTGGCCGGGTCCGGGGGGTCGACGGCGGGCGTGCTCTACCGCGGCACGCTGGACGACACCGTCCTGCCGCTGGCCGCCGACGCGGCGGGCGGGCCGCGGACCGTGGCGGCGCACGTCGCCGAGTCCGCCGCGCTCGACGCCGGGCTCGCCTGCGCCGGCGGCGCCACGCTGCTCGGGCACCCGCTGCCCGCGGAGCTGGCCGACGCGCTCGGGGCGGCGCTGGAGAGCGGGGAGCCGGCCGCGCTGGTCTCCGCGGCCGACGGCAGCGCCGCGCTGGTGCTCACCGGGACCGGGCTGGACACCGTGACGGGCTCGGTCGGCGCCCTGGACGACGCCGCCGCCCAGGCCGCGCGGAGCCTGCTGCGGCGCGGCGCCACCGTCACCGAGCTCGTCCCCACCGAGGGCGGCGAGCTGCTCGTCGACCTGTGGGTGCCCGTGCCGTCGGTGCTCGTCGTGGGCGCGGGCGCCATCGGCGAGGCGCTGACCGCGCAGGCCGCGCTGCTCGGCTGGGGCGCCCGCACCGAGAGCGACCTGGCCGCCACCGTCGCCGCCGTGGAGGCGTTCGGCGCCGCCGACGTGCTCGTGCTGCTCGACCACGACCCCGCCTTCGACGCGGCCCTGCTCGCCGGGCTGCGGCACGGCCGCGGGTTCCTCGGCGCGCTGGGCTCCCGCCGCACCCAGGCCGCGCGCCGGGAGCGGCTGCTCGCGGCCGGCGTCACGGAGGAGGAGCTCGCGCAGGTGCACGGGCCGGTCGGGCTCGACCTCGGCGCCCGCACCCCGGCCGAGACGGCCGTGTCGATCGTCGCGCAGGTGATCGCCGCCCGCGGCGGGCGCACCGGCTCCGCGCTGGCCGCCGCCCCGGGACGGATCGGCGGATGACCGCGAGCGAGGCGCCCACCGTCCGGCTGCGCGAGCCCCGCCCGGGCCGGCCGCACTGGGTGGTGCGGCTCGTCGTCGGCGCGCTGCTGGTGGCGGCGCTGATCGTCGGCGGCACCGCGTTCCGGGTGTGGCAGGTGGCGCGCGTGGACGACCGCCGCCCCGTCGACGCGGTGGTGGTGCTGGGCGCGGCGCAGTACGACGGCGAGCCCAGCTCGATCTTCTCCTGGCGGCTGCGGCACGCCCAGGCGCTCTACGAGGACGGCCTCACCCCGCTGATCGTCACCACCGGCGGGATGGCGGCGGGCGACGCGTACACGGAGGCCGAGGCCGGCCGCGACTACCTCGTCGAGCGGGGCGTGCCCGCCGACGCGATCCTCGCCGTCGGCGAGGGGTCCGACACGCTGGGCAGCCTCCGGGCGGTGGCCGCGCTCGACGCGGGCTGGGACGACGTCCTGTTGGTCAGCGACCCGTGGCACTCGCTGCGGGCCCGCACGATGGCCCGCGACGCCGGGCTGGACGCGTGGACCTCGCCCACCCGCAGCGGGCCGGTCGTGCAGACCCGCGAGACGCAGTTCCGCTACATCCTGCGCGAGACGGCCGCGCTGCTGTTCTACCGGCTCACGCACGCCTCGGTCGACGCGCCGGGCCCGGGTTGATGCCGTACACCGACCACGACCGGGAGCGGCTGCTCCCCGAACCCCACAAGATCGGCGCCGAGCGGCGCAGCCCGTTCTCCCGCGACCGCGCGCGCGTCCTGCACTCCGCGGCGCTGCGGCGCCTGGCCGGGAAGACCCAGGTCGTCGGGCCCGGGGAGGGTGCGGAGATCAGCGGCATCCCGCGCACCCGGCTGACGCACTCGCTGGAGGTCGCGCAGATCGGCCGGGGGATCGCCGAGGAGCTGGGCTGCGACCCCGACGTCGTCGACACCGCCGGGCTGGCCCACGACATCGGGCACCCGCCCTTCGGGCACAACGGCGAGGCCGCCCTCGACGTGTTCGCCGCACCCTGCGGCGGCTTCGAGGGCAACGCGCAGACGCTGCGGATCCTCACCCGCCTCGAACCGAAGATCGACGACGGGGCGTCCTCGGGCGGGCTGAACCTCACCCGCGCCTCCCTCGACGCGTCGAGCAAGTACCCCTGGGAGCGCCGGCCGGGGCTGCGCAAGTACGGCGCCTACGCCGACGACGCGGGCGTCCTCGCCTGGGTGCGCGAGGGCGCGCCCGCGGGCCGGTGCAGCCTGGAGGCCCAGGTCATGGACTGGTCCGACGACGTCGCCTACTCGGTGCACGACGTCGAGGACGGGATCCTGGCCGGCCGCATCGACCTCGCCGCCCTCGGCTCGCCCGGCGAGCGGGCGGCGCTGGCCGCCGTCGCCGCCCGCGACTTCGGCGCCGACCCCGCCGCCCTGGAGCGCGCGGGCGACGCGCTCGTCGCGCACCCGGTGGTGGCCGCCGTCCGCGGGTTCTCCGCCGCCACGGCCACCACGTCGGCGCACGTCGCGCTCAAGCGGCTCACCAGCGACCTCGTCGGCCGGTTCGTGCTGGCGGCGGTGGGGGCGACCCGCGCCGCGCACGGGGAGGGGCCGCTCACGCGCTACGGCGCCGACCTCGTCGTGCCCGCACAGGCCAGGGCCGAGGTCGCGCTGCTCAAGGCGGTGGCGCTGCGCTACGTCATGAGCGACCCGGCGCGGCTCGCGATGCAGACCGGGCAGCGCGAGCTGATCGCCGAGCTTGGGGCGGCCCTGCTGGCCGGCGCCCCGGAGGCGCTCGACCCGGTCTTCGCCGAGGACTGGCACGCCGCGGCCGACGACGCCGCCCGCCTGCGCGTGGTCGTCGACCAGATCGCGGTGTTCACCGACGCCCAGGCCGTCGCCCGGCACGCGGCACTGACGCGCCCCCGCTGCGCACGCACGACCCGGGGATCGGGACCGGCGGATTCGGGCACACTGGACGTATGCGACTGATCGGCAACGTCCTGTGGCTCGTCCTCGCCGGGTGGTGGCTGGCGATCCTCTACGCGCTGGCCGGCCTGCTCGCCTGCGTCCTCGTCGTCACGATCCCGTTCGGCATCGCGGCGTTCCGGCTCGCGGGCTACGCGCTGTGGCCGTTCGGGCGGCGCGTCGTCGTGCACCCGGGGGCGGGCGTGCCGTCGCTGCTGGGCAACGTGGTGTGGATCCTGCTGTTCGGCTGGGAGCTGTTCCTCGCGCACGTGCTGGCCGGACTGGTGCTGTGCGTGACGATCGTCGGCATCCCGCTCGGGGTGGCGTCGTTCAAGATGGCCGGCCTGGCGCTGGTGCCGCTCGGCACCCGGGTGGTCGACGCCGACGCGCCCGTCGAGCCGGGGCGGCGCACCGTCGCCGTCTGAGGCTCACCCCGCGCAGGCGCCGCCGTAGGTCGCGATCTTGCGCTCGACGGTGTCGAGCGCGACCGCCAGCTCCTCGATCCGGGCGCGGACCGCGTCCCGGTGCTCCTCCAGCAGTGCGAGCCGCTCGGGCACGGTGTGCTCGCCGCCCTCCACGAGCCGCACGTAGCGCTGGAGGTCGCGGATCGGCATGCCCGTCATCCGCAGCCGGGTGAGGAACACGATCCGGCCGAAGTCGGCGCCGGTGTAGACCCGGTGGCCCGACTCGTCGCGGCCGACGGAGATCAGCCCGACCCGCTCGTAGTAGCGCAGGGTGTGTGCGGTGACGCCGGAGCGCTCGGCCACCTCGGCGATCGTCATCCGGTCGTCGGCGGTGACCCCCGCGGTCTCCTGGCGGCGCAGCCGCGCGGTGTGGTCGGCCGTGGTCGTCATGTCCCCGACGGTACGACCCCGGGACGCGCGCCGCGGTTTGCCTCGATCGTCGAGAGACTTTATGATCGAGTTCGTGCTGCTCGACTTCTGGTACCCGGTGTCGTTCTCCTCCGGCCTGGGCCGCCGCCCGCGCCGGGTCACCGCCCTCGGGCGCGACCTCGTCGTGTGGCGCACGCGGACCGGCCGGGTCTCGGTGCTGTCGGACCTGTGCGTGCACCGCGGCGGCGCGCTCTCGCAGGGCCGGGTGGACGGGGAGCGGATCGCCTGCCCGTACCACGGCTGGCAGTACCGCACCGACGGGACGTGCGCGCTGATCCCGGCGCAGCCGCAGCGGACGGTGCCGCCGAAGGCGCGGGTGGACGCGTACCCGGTCACCGAGCGGTTCGGCATCGTGTGGGCGTTCCTCGGGGACCTCCCCGAGCAGGAGCGCCCGCCCCTGCCGGAGTGGCCCGAGCACGACGAGCCGGGCTGGCGGCGGATCCAGGGCGAGTTCTCCTGGGCCGCCCACGTCGACCGGGTCGTCGAGGGCGGGCTGGACTTCGCCCACGGCCCGTTCGTGCACCGCGGCACGTTCGGCCGCTTCGCCCCGGCCGAGATCCCGGACTTCGCGGTCGACGCGGGCCCGTGGTCGGCCCGGGCCGTGGACAGCGGGAGCGGCGGGCTGGCCTGGTTCCTGCCCTCGACGACGCTCACCGACCTCGACCTCCCCGGCGGCCGCCAGCTGATCCTGCAGGCCCACCTGCCCGTCGACCACGGGCACACGCGCACGTTCTGGGTCGCGCTGCGGAACTACGCGACGAGCCGGCTCGCCGACGGCGTCGTGGGGCTGATGGACCGGATGGTCCTGTGGGAGGACCGGCGCGTCGTGGAGCGGCTGCGCCCCGAACTCCTGCCCTTCGACCTCTCCGACGAGCTGCACGTCCGCGCCGACGCCCTCCAGGTCGCCTACCGGCGGCGGCGCCGGGAGCTCGTCGCGGGCGGGTGGCCCGTCGTCGGCGACCCGGCCGGCGTCGGGCCGGCGCGGGTGCTGCCCTCGCCCGCGCGCCGCGCCGTCCGGGGCTGGGTGCACCGCGCCGGTCGGTGACCTGCTGTCGTGTGACCCGGCCCACGTCCCGTCACGCGCGGGCCGCCCGCCCCGTCCTCCCCGTACCGACGACGGAGGAGGACGACATGGGACGGATCCCGGCGGTGCCCGCGGCCGAGGCGGGCGTGCTCGGACGGCTGGTGTACCGGGTGGCGCGGCGGCGCTTCGGCGACGTGCCGGAGCCGTTCGCGGTGGCCCGGCACCACCGCGGGCTGTTCTGGGCGGGGCTGGTGGCCGAACTCGCCTACGAGCGGGCGGCGCGCACGCTGCCCGCGCCGCTGCGCCAGCTGGCCGTCTACCGGGTGGCGACGGTCGTCGGCTGCTCGTGGTGCGTCGACTTCGGCACCATGCTGCAGCGCCTCGACGGGCTGGACACCGCCCGGCTCGCGCACGTCGACGAGTACGCGACGCACCCGCTCTACACCGACGACGAGCGGCTCGCGCTGGCCTACGCCGACGCGATGACGGCGCTGCCGACGACCGTCACCGACGCGCAGGTCGCCGCGCTCGAGGCGGCTCTGGGTCGGGCCGGGCTCGTCGAGCTGACGCACGCGATCGCGCTGGAGAACATGCGGGCCCGGAGCAACCACGCCCTCGGGATCACCGACCAGGGCTTCGACGCGGCGTGCCGGGTGCGAGCTTCGCGGGGTTGAGCACGCCGTGCACGCCGACGACCCGGCCGTCCGCGACCGCGAGCACGGTGACCGCGGCCGGGTCGGCGGTGCGCAGCCCCAGCTCGCCGTTGACCAGCACGACCTCGCCCGCGAGCATCCCGGGCCCGTGCCGGGCGAGCAGCCCGAGCAGCAGGCGCGCCACCTTGTCGGCCCCGACCACGGGCCGCCGGGCCGCCGCGACCTCGCCGCCGCCGTCGTTGAGCAGCACCACCTCGGGGTGCAGCACCTCCAGCAGGGCCGGCAGGTCCGCGTGCGCCATGGCGTCGGCGAACGCGGCGAGCACGGCCTGCTGCTCGGCCGTGCGCGGCCGCGGGGGGACGGCGGCGTCGGCGACGATCCGGCGGGCGCGGGCGGCGTGCTGGCGGGCCGTCGCCTCCGGGCAGCCGAGCACCTCGCCGATCTCGGCGAAGGGCAGGTCCAGCGCGTCGTGCAGGACGAGCGCCACCCGCTGCGGCGCGGACAG
>JAPLAT010000162.1 GCA_026393175.1 Pseudonocardiales bacterium | reverse complement strand
CCGGGCCGGCCCCCGCCGGTCCGGCCGACGCGCCGGGTGCGCCCGCGCCGGCGGACGCGCCGGTGCGGCTGCTGCAGCTGAACCTGTGCGGGAGCGGTCTCGCCGCCTGCCACACCGGCCGCGCGACGGACGAGGCCGCGGCCGTCCTCCGGGCCCAGGTGCCCGACCTGGTCACGCTGAACGAGGTGTGCCGAGACGACGTCGCCGCGCTCGAGCGCGCGCTCGCCGCGGCCGTCCCCCCGGGAGAGGGCGGCGGGGTCGGGTCGGCGTTCCAGCCGGCGCGCGACGGCGGCACCGGAGAGCCCTACCGCTGCCGCGACGGCCAGGAGTACGGGATCGGGCTCGTCTCCCGCGGGCCGTCGGCGTCCGCCGGGGGCATCCATCCCGCGCAGGACCCGGCCGATCCCGAGGAGCGGGCCTGGCTGTGCGTGGACCGCACCGCGGGCCCGCCGCTGGCCGTCTGCACCTCCCACCTGGCCTACACCGACCGGGCCGTCGCCCGCGCCCAGTGCCGCCACCTGTTCGACACGGTCGTCGGCGCGCGGCGGGCCGGCGGGGTACCGGTGCTGGTGGGCGGGGACCTCAACCTCGGCACCGCGGCGGGCCCCGAGCTCGCGGCCTGCCTCCCGGCCGGTTCCGCCGTCGCGGACGACGGCCGCGTGCAGGTCGTCGCGGCGACCCCCGGCGTCACGGTGCGGGACGTGCGGACGATCGACCTGCGCGGCGCCACCGACCACCCGGGCCTGCTCGTCACGCTGGAGGTCCCCGGCCGCACCCGTGACACCGGTGGGTGACACCGGTCATGACACCGCGCCACCACACCTCCCCTGTCGTCACACGATCGGGTACCGCACGGGCGGTCCGGTTTCACGACGGCGCGATGCGGCGATGGTCCGGGTGAGAGCTGCCGAGCCCCCGGAGGCGTCCGATGCGCACCCCCACCGCCCTGCCCACGCCCGAGCGCGAGCGTCGCGTCGTCGCGGCGCTGGAGGGACTCGGTGCGGCGCTGGCTCCGGCCCTGCAGCCCACCGCGGCCGAGCGGGCCCGCGCCCGGGCCCGCCTGCGCCTCGCCGCCGTCACCCGGGCGCCGGTCGCCTGCTGAGCACCGGGCGGGGGGCTACCCGCGACGCCCGGCCACGAGCACCGGCAGCACGTGCGAGGCGACGCCGATCCCCCAGCCCAGCGCCGGCCAGACCGGCCACGGGTACCACGCCCCGGCCGTGAGGCCGACGACCAGCCAGATCCCCACCATCAGCGCCATCCCCAGCACGTAGGCGCCGACGTGCGCGGCTGCACCGCGCCGGGCGAGCGCGCGGGCCCGCTCCCGGCGGGCCGGGTCCCGCCGCTCGATCTCGCCCACCGGCAGGTCGGCGAACAGCGCCTGCAGATCGGCCCCGGTGACCGCCCGGGTCGACCGGTCCAGCCGCTGCTCGTACTCGGCGAGGTCGAGATAACCCAGCGCGAACGCCTGGCCGAGCCGCGCGCCGGCCCGCTCCCGCTCGGTCGTGCCCACCCGGACGACGGACTCGACGGACATCGCGCACCTCCCAGATCTTGACGATGTCAGGACGATGGTGCCATCGATCTGGACAGTGTCAAGTCCGGGTCCGGTCCGGCCGGGCCGGGCCCGCTCAGGCCGTCGCGGCCCAGTCCGCCGTCTCGGCCGCGACCTCGGCCCAGTCCCGGCCCGGGGCGATGAACGCCGACTCCAGGTGGGTGGCGAGGTTCGGCGCGGCGCAGACCAGCGCGTGCCGGTTGCCCGGCCGCCGGTGCGAGCGGACGTTCATCGCCGCCTTGAACGGCACGAGCGCCGCCCGGCGGGCGCGCTCGCCCAGTGCGCCGTCGCCGCGCAGCACGAGATCCCGCCCGAGTTCGCCCCACCGGTAGGCCTCGTAGCCCTGGTAGGTAACGCACATGTCGTAGTCGCGGTACATCTTCCGGTGGGGTAGCCCGGACTGCCAGAAGATCGGCACGTCGGCGCGCAGCGCACCGACCCGGGCGCCGAACGTGCTGGTGGTGGACAGGATCCGCTTCCAGCGCCAGCCCCCGGCCTCGACCGGCGGGGCGGGGGTGAAGCCGCGCGGGTAGACGACCTCCGAGTCGATCTTCTGCAGGTCCCAGACGGGCGTGCCCGGCTCCTCGTCGTCGAGCAGGGGGCCGTAGAGCGCGAAGTAGGACGCGTCGAGCTCGGCCGCGGCCGCCTTCAGGTGGACGAAGGCCTCCGGCACGTGCAGGTAGTCGTCCTCGCAGAAGTAGGCGATGTCGTCGGGGTCCCAGCCGAGCTTGTGGGGCAGCCGCAGGCCGGTCAGGAACGAGCGCCGCATCCCGACGTCGGGCAGCGTCACGATCTCGCCGTGGCGCCGCATGACCGACACCAGGTGGTCCGGGATGGGCCCGTTGTTGATGAAGACGATCTCCACGTCGGCCTCGTGCACGGCGCGCAGCGTCGCCTGCAGCGCCAGGGCCTTCGAGTAGTAGGGCGGGCGGCCCTTGGCGTTCTCGCCCCCGTAGGAGCGGTACACGACGCGCACCGTCATCGCGGGGTGGCCTCCTGTCCGAGTCGGTCACGGCCGAAGAACGTCCGCACGCCGTCGACGACCCGGCGCAGGGTCCCCTCGTCCATGTAGGGGTGCAGCGGGAGCGTGACGACCTGCTCGATGACGCGCTCGGTGACCGACAGGTCGCCGCGGCGGGCGTCGGCGTAGAACGTGAACCCGTGGGCGCCGAGGAAATGCACACCGGTGGCGACGCCGAGGTCGGAGAGGTGGCGCATCAGGTCGTGCCGACGGCCGGGATCCGTCACCCGCACCACGTAGATGTAGGGCGCGACGTCCGCCCAGTCGGTGTCGAACAACTGCACGTCGTCGAGGTCGCGGAAGGCGTCGTCGTAGAACCGGCAGTAGAGCCTGCGGTTGTCGATGAACTCGTCGATCATCTCCAGCTGGGCCAGGCCGATCGCCGCCGGGATCGAGCCGAGGTGGCAGCGGTAGCCCTGCCGCACGACGTCGAACTCCCAGTTGCGCTGGTTGCGGTAGCGGGCGTCGGTGTCGGAGTCGACCCCCAGGTGGCGCAGCTCGTGCAGCACCTGGACGTCCTGCTCGTGCGGCGTGACGACCGCGCCGCCCTCCAGCGTGGTGATCATCTTGACCGGGCCGAAGCTGAAACAGGTGAGGTCGCCGTACGACCCGACCGGGCGGCCGCGGCTCTCGCTGCCGAACGCGTGCGCGGCGTCCTCCAGCACCCGCAGCCCGTACCGCCCCGCGATGTCCAGGATCTCGTCGAGCCGGCAGGGCAGGCCGAGGTAGTCCACCGCGAGGATCGCCTTCGTCCGCGGCGTGATCAGCTCCTCCACCCGTGCCGGGTCGATGCTCAGGTTCGCCGGCTCGACGTCGCAGAACACCACCTCGGCACCGGTGCGGGTGATCGCCTGGTGGCCCGCGACGTAGGTGAACGAGGGCGCGATGACCTCGTCGCCCGGGCCGAGCCCGATCAGCCGGCCGGCGATGTGCAACGCCTCGGTGCAGGAGTTCGTGGACACCACGTGCCGGTCGACGAGGCCCAGCCGCTCGCCCACCGCCTCCTCGAACTGCCGGCTCAACCGGCCCATGCCGAGCCAGCCTACGGCCAGCGCGTCGGCCGCGGCCCGCTCGACCTCGGGCCCGAGATAGGGGCGGTAGACGGGGATCCGCTCGTCGGGCCGCAACGGCTGCACGGCGCGACCCGGCCCGCGCCCGAGGAGCCCGTGCGATCCCGCGGCGGGGCGGAACGGGTTACCGACGATGGTCACGCAGCGAGAGTAAATGCGAATGGACGGTAGCTGAAACTCGCTCTCAGGGTCAGGGATCTCCCCTTCCGTCGAAGTTGCGTCGGACTTCTCCGGCGCATTGCGCTTGTCGGAATGGTCCGTTTCCGAAAACAGGCGGAAAGTCGCGGAGTTACCGTCTCCGCCGCGCGCCGGAACGGCATCCCGACCCGTACGGGAGAGTCGATTTCCGGTTTCGCACCATTCGGCGTGCCGGCTCGCGGCGACGACCGCGGCGGGCCGTCAGGGTGCCGTGACGGCCGCGGGGGCCCGGGAGGCCGACCGGGCCAGCACCGCCTCGGCGGTGGTCCGGCCCGAGCGGACGGCACCCTCCATGTAGCCGCTCCACTCGACGGCGTACTCCGCTCCGGCCCAGTGGATCCGCCCCACCGGCTCCCGCAGGACGGGGCCGTAGGCGGTCCAGGTCCCGGGACCGAAGTGGGCGCCGTAGCAGCCGCGGGTGAACTCCTCGGCGCTCCAGTCCTTCTCGACGTAGGAGACCGGGTCCGCGGCCTGCGGACCGAAGAGGTGCCGGAAGCGGTCGAGCACCGCCGCCCGTCGCCGCTCGGCCGTGAGCCGCTGCCAACGCCGGGCCTCACCGCCCTCGACGAAGCCGAGCAGGACGCCGACCTCGGCGCCGGGCGGGGAGACGTCGAAGGTCACCGTGACCGGGCCGGTGTCGGAGACCGCCTGGCCGTTGAGCCCCCGGTTGCGCCAGAACGGCGTCGGGTACGCGGCGAGGCACTTCACCACGGTCCCGGCCGGGACCCGCTGGGTCAGCTGGTCGCGCCAGGCCGGAAGGGCCGGGGAGTGGTGCAGCCGCCCCGCCAGCGTCGGCGGCAGCGCCACGACCGCATGCGCCGCGCGCAGGTGCGCCCCGGCCCTCGTCGTGACGGTGACGCCGTGGTCGTCCTGGACGAGGCCGGACACCGCCGCCCCCAGCCGCACGTCGAGGTCCTCGGCGAGTCGTTCCGCGACCCGGACCGAGCCGCCGACCACGCGGTCCTTCTGGGCGCCCCGGTCCACCGAGATCAGCGTCTCGAGGTCGCCGTTGCTGGCCGTGTAGAACAGCGTGTGCAGCAGGGACAGGTCCGTGGCGTCCGCCGCGTGGACCGCCTCGGCGAGCACCCGGAAGTAGGCGCGCCCGGTCGGTGTCCGCAGGGTGCGCCGGATCCAGGACTCGAAGGTCTGCCCGTCGAGCAGGGCGGCCCGCGGGTGGGCCCACGGGGCGGCCGGGTCCACGCTGCGGGCCAGCCGCCCGAACCGGGCCAGCCCCTGGGCGAGGTCGGCGAGCGCGATCGGGTTCAGCCTCGGCGTCGCCCCCTTGTGCGGGCGCATCCGGGACCGCCGGCCACCGAGGTCCAGGAGCAGCGTCCCGGCGTCGTTCCAGGTGGGGAACGTCTCCAGGCCCAGCTCGGCGACGAGCCGGTACATCTCGGTGTGGCCCTCCCCCAGCCAGGTGCCGCCGAGCTCGACCGGGTGCCCGGCGAGCACGCCGCCCTCGGTCCGGCCGCCGACCCGGTCGCGCGCCTCCAGCACCACGACCGACCTCCCGGACCGCGCGAC
>JAPLAT010000309.1 GCA_026393175.1 Pseudonocardiales bacterium | reverse complement strand
CGCCGCGGTGATCGGCGGCTGCCTGCTCACCGGCGGCTACGGGTCGGTGATCGGCGCCGCGATCGGCGCGCTGATCTTCGGCATGACCAGCCAGGGCATCGTCTACGCGGGCCTCGACAGCGACTGGTTCAAGTTCTTCCTCGGCGCGATGCTGCTGCTCGCGGTGCTGTCCAACCAGTACGTCCGCCGGTACGCCGAGCGGAGCAGGAGGTAGCCCGATGACCACCGACACCGTCACCACCGCCACGCCGCTGCTGGAGATCCGCGGGGTGACCAAGCTGTTCGGCAGCGTCATCGCGCTGCAGGACATCTCCACGAAGGTCGGCGCGGCCGCCGTCACCTGCGTCCTGGGCGACAACGGCGCGGGCAAGTCGACCCTGATCAAGATCTTCGCGGGGGTCCACCGGCACGACGACGGGGACTTCCTGCTGGAGGGCGGGCCGGTCTCGTTCAGCTCCCCCCGGGAGGCGCTGGACGCCGGGATCGCCACCGTCTACCAGGACCTCGCGGTCGTGAAGCTCATGCCGGTCTGGCGGAACTTCTTCCTCGGCTCGGAGATCCGCAAGGGCTGGGGCCCGGCGTCGCGGCTGGACACCGACGCGATGCGCCGGATCGCCAAGGCCGAGCTGCTCGCCATGGGCATCGACCTGCGCGACATCGACCAGCCGATCGGCACGCTGTCCGGCGGGGAGCGGCAGTGCGTCGCGATCGCCCGGGCCGTGTACTTCGGCGCCAAGGTGCTCATCCTCGACGAGCCGACCGCCGCGCTGGGGGTCAAGCAGGCCGGGGTGGTGCTCAAGTACGTCATCCAGGCCCGCGAGCGCGGGCTGGGCGTCATCTTCATCACCCACAACCCGCACCACGCCTACCCGGTGGGCGACCGCTTCATGCTGCTCAAGCGGGGGCGCAGCCTCGGGGACTTCGCCAAGGACGAGATCTCCCGCGACGAGCTGACCGCCCTCATGGCGGGCGGCGCCGAGCTGGAGGCGCTCAGCCACGAGCTGCAGCAGGGCGGCGGCGCGGCGGCCGAGGCGGCGCAGGAGCTGGGCGCCGAGGCCCAGGAGCTCGGCATCCCGGCCACGTCGACGGGCCGGCCGCCCGCGTGAGCCGGGTGGCGGTGGGGCTGACCGGGCTCGGGCGGATGGGGCGGCTGCACGCCGGCAACCTCGCCGCCCGGTGCGCGGCCGCCCGCCTGGCCTGCGTCCACGACGCCGACCCGGCCGTCGCGGCGGCCGTGGCGGCGGAGCTGGACGTGCCGTGGACCGAGTCCTTCGACGAGCTGCTCGGGGCCTGCGAGGCCGTCGCCGTCGCGACGCCGACGGCCTCGCACGCCGAGCTGAGCGTGCGGGCCGCCGCGGCGGGGCGGCACGTGTTCTGCGAGAAGCCCGTGTCGCTGGACCGCGCCACCACCTGCGCGGTCATCGAGGCCGTCGACCGGGCCGGAGTGGTGTTCCAGGTGGGGTTCCACCGCCGCTTCGACCCCGACTGGGCCGCCGTCGCCGCCCGCGTCCACGCGGGCGAGCTGGGCGAGGTGACGCTGTTCCGCACCTCGCTGCGCGACATGACCCCGCCCGACCCCGCCTTCCTCGCCACCTCCGGCGGGTTCTTCGCCGACGTCACCGTGCACGACCTCGACATCGCCCGCTGGCTGGTCGTGCCCGGTGCCGGGGAGGTGGTGGAGGTGACCGCGCACGGCTCGGCCGCCGACCCCGCGTTCGTCGCGGCCGGGGAGATCGAGACCTGCGTGGTCGTGCTGCGCTTCGCGAACGGCGCGCTGGGCGTGATCGACAACAGCCGGTCCGCGCGGTACGGCTACGAGTGCTCCACCGAGGTCATGGGCACGCTGGCCACCGCCAGGGTCGAGGCCCCGCACGGCCACGAGTGGCGCACGTCGGGCCAGGCCGCGTACCCGCTGCCGCGGGACTTCGCCGACCGCTTCCCGCACGCCTACGCCGCCGAGCTGGACGCGTTCGCCCGCTGCGTCCGCTCCGGCGCCACTCCCCTGGTCACCGGCCGCGACGCGCTCGCCGCGTCCGACCTGGCCGCCGCGTGCGACGAGTCCTGGCGCACCGGCTCGACCGTCACGATCAAGGAGAACCGATGAACAGGATCGCCGGCGCCCCCATCTCCTGGGGGGTGTGCGAGGTGCCCGGCTGGGGCTACCAGCTCCCCCCCGGCCGCGTGCTGGCCGAAATGCACGACGCCGGGCTGGCCGCCACCGAGCTGGGCCCCGACGGGTTCCTGCCCGCCTCGGCCGCCGAGCAGCGGGCGGTGCTCGCCCGGCACGACCTGCACGCGATCGGCGGCTTCACCCCGCTGCTGCTGCACGTGCCCGGCCACGACCCCGCGCCCGAGGTCGAGGCGGTGCTCGCCGGGTACGGCGCCACCGGCTCCGACGTGCTCGTGCTGTCCGCGGTGAGCGGGCGGGACGGCTACGACACCCGCCCCGAGCTGGACGAGGACGGCTGGCGCACCCTGCTGGGCAACCTCGACCGGCTCGCCGCCCTCGCCGACGCGCACGGCGTCCGGGCGGTGCTGCACCCGCACGTCGGCACGATGGTCGAGAACACCGCCGACGTGCAGCGCGTGCTCGACGGCTCGTCGATCGCGCTGTGCCTGGACACCGGGCACCTGCTCATCGGCGGCACCGACCCCGCGGAGCTGACCCGCCAGGCCCCGGAGCGGATCGCGCACACCCACGTCAAGGACGTCGACCTCGCGATGGCCCGCAAGGTCCAGGCCGGGCGGCTCACCTACACCGAGGCCGTCCGCGCCGGGATGTACCGGCCGGTCGGGCACGGCGACGTCGACTTCGCGGCGATCGTCGGGCACCTGCGCCGCCGCGGCTACGACGGCTGGTACGTGCTCGAGCAGGACACGATCCTCACCGAGGAACCGCCCGGTACGGGCCCGCCCGCCGACGTGCTCACCAGCGTCGCGCAGCTGCGGTCCATCCTGGACGCCGCATGAGCGGTCAGGACGGGACGCCGACCGGCCGGGTCCTGCGCATCGGTGTCCTCGGGGCCGCCCGGATCACCGCGGGCGCGCTCGTGGAGCCGGCCCGCGGCACCGGCGACCGGCTCGTCGCCGTCGCCGCCCGGGACCCGGAGCGGGCGCGGGCGTTCGCCGCGGAGCACGGCGTCGAGCGGGTGGCCGGGTCCTACGCCGAGCTGGTGGCCGACCCCGAGGTCGACCTCGTCTACAACCCGCTCGCCAACGCGCTGCACGGGCCGTGGAACCGCGCGGCCGTCGCGGCGGGCAAGCACGTCCTCAGCGAGAAGCCGTTCGCGGCCACCGCCGCGGAGGCCCGCGCGGTGCTCGACGCCGCGGCCGCCGCGGGCGTCGCGGTGCTGGAGGGCTTCCACTACGTGCACCACCCGGTGCTGCTCCGGCTGCGGGCGCTGCTCGCGTCCGGGGAGCTGGGCGAGCTGCGCCACGTCGAGTCGCGGTTCACCATGCCCGCGCCGCCCGACGACGACCCGCGCTGGTCGTTCGACCTGGCCGGCGGGGCCCTGATGGACCTGGGCTGCTACCCGCTGCACAGCGTGCGGGTGCTCGGCGGTGCCGCGACAGGCGGCGAGCCCGAGGTCGTCTCCGCGACGGCGGACGAGCGGGCCGGCCGCCCCGGCGTCGACGAGCGGGTGACGGCGGAGCTGGTGCTGCCCGGCGGAGCGACCGGCACGGCCGTGTGCGACATGGCCGCCGACGGCTGGGACATCAGCTGCCGGGTGGTCGGGACCCGCGGCGAGGCGACCGCGATGAACCTCGTGCTCCCCCAGCGCGACGACCGCGTGGTCGTGACCGGCCCCTCCGGGACCCGCACCGAGCACCTCGGCACCCGGTCGACCTACCTCTACCAGCTCGAGGCGGTGCGGGCGCACCTGCTCGACGGGGCCCCGTTCCCGCTCGCCGCCGACGACCCGCTGCGCACCGCCGAGCTGATCGACGCCGTCTACCGGGCCGCGGGGCTGCCGCTGCGCCCGGTGCGCGAGGAGGTGCCGCGGTGAGCCCGCCGCTGCTGGCCGACCTGCTCGCGGTCCTCGACGACCGCACGGACCCGCGCGACTTCCCGCACGCGGCCGCCGTCGAGCAGGAGGTGCTGGTCTACGACGCCGACGGGGTCCGCGCCGCGCCGCCGTCGGAGCTGGCGCGGGCGCTCGCCGAGGGCCCGGGCGTGCTCGTCGTGCGGGGCGCGCTGGAGCGGGCCGTCGTCGACCGGGCCACGGCCGAGTTCGACGCGATGATCGCCGAGCAGCACGCCGCCGGGCGGGCGGTCGGTGACCACTTCGCCGCGCCCGGGGCCAACGACCGCGTGTGGAACGCGCTGGAGAAGCTCGCCGTGCGGGCGCCGGGGGTGTTCGTCGACTACTACGCCTCCGACGTGCTCGCCCTCGTCGCGCTGGCCTGGCTCGGGCCGGGCTACCAGGTGACGTCCCAGGTCAACGTCGTGCACCCGGGCGGGCGGGCGCAGGTCGGGCACCGGGACTACCACCTCGGGTTCCTGCCCCCGACCGAGATCGCCCGCT
>JAPLAT010000180.1 GCA_026393175.1 Pseudonocardiales bacterium | reverse complement strand
CGCGGCGTCGAGGTCGCGGTCCACGACCGCGACCGCCACGCCCTGCGCCGCGAGCGCGGCGCAGATGCCCTGCCCGATCCCCCGGGCGCCCCCGGTCACGAAGGCCGTCCTGCGCGTGCCCGTGCTCATCGCTCTCCTCGTCGTCGTCCACACGGACGATCACACGCCCGCACCGCCGCGGTCCAGGCCGCGCACCGGGACGGGGACGGCCAGGATGGCGGCATGACGGAGCGGACCGACCTGCTGGACCGGCTGCGCGCGGTCCAGGTGTCCTCGCTGTGCGACGCGGACAAGACCCTGCCGGTGCTCGACCCCGCCGTGCGCGCGATACTGCCCGGCACGGCGATGGTCGGGCCCGCGGTCACCGTGACCTGCCACGACGACCACCTCGCCATGTTCACCGCCCTGCGCGCCGCCACCCCCGGATCGGTGCTGGTGGTGGCCACCGACGGCGGCGGGCGCGCGGTGTCCGGCGAGCTGTTCGCGACGGAGGCGGCCCGGCGCGGCCTGGCCGGGATCGTCGTCGACGGCCTGTGCCGGGACCTGCGCGGGCTGCGCCGGATCGGGCTGCCGGTCTTCGCGCGCGGCACGTGCCCGGCCTCGGGCGGCACCCGCGTCCCGGGCACGGTGAACGTGCCGGTGCGGATCGGCGGCGTCCTCGTGCACCCCGGCGACCTCGTCGCGGGCGACGACGACGGGCTGCTGATCGCCCCGTTCGCGCAGGTCGTCGCGGCGCTGCCGGGGGCGGAGGAGATCGAGCGGGCGGAGCGGGCGCTGCTGGGGGCGATGGCCGAGGGGCGCGACCTGCACGCCCTGACCACGTTCGACGAGCACGTCGCCGCGCTGGCGGAGGGCCGGGAGTCGGCCCTGGGGTTCCGGGTCTGACGGGTCCGGGCGCGCGGACGCCCCTCCCGGCGGGCGGGAGGGGCGGCCGGGTCGGTCAGGACTGCTGGGACTGCGGCGTGTCCAGCGGGGTCTCCAGCGGAGCCACGCCGGCGCTGGTCTCGTACGGGTTGGCGTAGGGCAGCGGCTCGTCACCGCCCGGGAGAACCGTGTCGAAGACGCCGTCGAGGTTGGTGTCGTCGAAGATCACGTCGGCGAGGCCGTCGCCGTCCGCGGCCACCGCGACCACGTCCGGGGTGAACGTGCCGTCCCCGGGGGTGTTGTCGAACTGGGCGATGTCGTCGTAGAAGTCGCCGTCCACGTCGGTGAGGACGGCGTCGACCTCGCCGTCGCCGTTGGAGTCGATGAGCGTGGTCTCGGTGCGGCCGTCGCCGTCGAGGTCGGTGTACTCGTAGGTCGAGCCGGTCTCCTCGGGGACCTCGGGCTCGGTGGGCAGGTCGGGGACGACGCAGTCGGACATGGGTACCTCCGGGTGGGCGGGCGGGTCTGTCACAGCGGGTCTGTCACAGGAAGGACGCCCGCGGGCCCTCGGCTGTTACACGCTGGTCCGCCCGGCCCATCGGCGTCGCGGTGAACCGGCGCAGCCGCAGGCTGTTGGACACGACGAAGACGGAGCTCAGCGCCATCGCGACGCCCGCGACCATGGGGTTGAGCAGGCCCGCCGCGGCCACGGGCAGTGCCAGCAGGTTGTAGGCGAACGCCCAGAACAGGTTCGCCCGGATCGTCGCGCCGGTGCGGCGGCACAGGCGCAGGGCGTCCACGGCGGCCAGCGGGTCGGCCCGCACCAGCGTGACGTCGGAGGCGTGCAGCGCGACGTCCGCCCCGCTGCCCATCGCGATGCCGACGTCCGCGGCGGCCAGCGCGGCGGCGTGGTTCACGCCGTCGCCGACCAGCGCCACGACGCGGCCGTGCTCCTGCAGGCGGCGCACGGCGTCCACCTTCTCGGTGGGCAGCACGTCGGCGACGAGGCCCTCGATCCCGGTCCGGTCGGCCACGGCGCGCCCGACGGCGGCGGAGTCGCCGGTGAGCAGGACCGGCTCCAGGCCCAGGGCGCGCAGGCCGGCCACGGCGGCGGCGCTGCTCGGGCGGACGGTGTCGCCCACCGCGACGACGGCGAGGGCCCGGCCGTCCCGGGCGACCACGGCGACGCTGCTCCCCCGCTCGCGGGCCCGGGCGAGCGCCGCCACGAGCTCCGGGGGCAGGTCGGCGACCGGCCCGGGCCGGCCCACCAGCACCTCCCGGCCGCCGACCGTGCCCCGCATGCCGAACCCGTCGAGCGCCTCGGCGTCGCGGACGGCGGGCAGGGGCCCGTGCGCGGCGGCGTGCGCGGCGACCGCGCGGGCCACCGGGTGGGTCGACGCCGACCCCACGGCCCCGGCGGCGGCCAGCACCTCGCCGAGGTCCTCCCCCGTCGCGACGGCGACGTCGTCGACGACCATCTCGCCGGTGGTCAGGGTGCCGGTCTTGTCGAGCAGCACGGTGTCGACGCGGCGGGCGGCCTCCAGCACGTGCGGCCCGGTGACGAGGATGCCGAGGCGGGCACCGGTGCCCGTGCCGACCAGCAGGGCCGTCGGGGTGGCCAGGCCCAGCGCGCAGGGGCAGGCGACCACCAGGACCGCCACCGCGACCCCGGCCGCCGCGACCGGCGTCGCGCCCGCCCCCAGCCAGAACCCGCCCGCGGCCCCGGCGAGCAGCAGCACGCCCGGGACGAACCAGGCGCAGACCCGGTCGGCCAGCCGGGCGACGGCCGCCGGTCCCTGCTGGGCCTGCTCGACCAGGGCCGCCATCTGCGCCACCTGGGTGTCCGCGCCCACCCGGGTGGCGCGCACAACGAGCCGGCCACCGGCGTTGAGCGAGCCGCCGACGACCTCGTCCCCCGGGCCGACCTCGCGGGGCAGCGTCTCGCCCGTGATCGGCGAGGTGTCCAGCGCCGAGGCGCCCTCGACGACGACGCCGTCCGCGGGCACCCGCTCGCCGGGGCGCACGAGCACCCGGTCGCCGACCGCGAGCCGCTCGGCGGGCACCGTCACCTCGGTCCCGTCGCGGAGCACCGCCGCCGTGCCCGCGGTGAGCTCGACGAGCTCGCGCAGGGCCGAGCCGGAGCGGCGCCGCGCGCGGGCCTCGGCGTACCGCCCGGCGAGCACCGCGGTGGTGACGGCGGCCGCGACCTCCAGGTAGATCCGCCCCGACGCGTCGCTCCACGGGGCGGTCCACTCCAGGGCGTGGGTGTGCCCCGGCGCGCCCGCCGAGCCCAGGACCAGCGCGTGCACCGACCAGCCGTAGGCGACCAGCACGCCGATCGAGACCAGCGTGTCCATCGTCGCCGCCCCGTGCCGCAGCCGGGACACCGCGGCGCGGTGCAGCGGCAGCGCGCCCCAGAGCGCGACCGGCGTGGTGAGCACCAGGCTCGCCCACTGCCAGCCGGTGACCTGCCAGGCCGGCACCATGGCCAGCACCACGACGGGCAGCGTGAGCACCGCGCAGGCGAGGACCCGGGTGCGCAGGGCCCGCAGGCCGGCCTCACGGGCGGCATCCGGGTCCGTGTCCGGGTCGGGGTCCGCGTCCGGGCCCGGCGGCGCCGGCGGGGCGGCGCGGTAGCCGGCCTTCTCGACCACCGCGACCAGATCGGCCACCGCCACCGGGGCGGGGTGGTCGACGGCGGCCCGGCCGGTCGCGTAGTTCACCTCCGCGCTGACCCCGTCGAGGCGGCGCAGCACACGCTCGACCCGGCGGGCGCACGACCCGCAGGTCATGCCGTCGATCTCCAGCACGGTGTGCGCGAGCACCGGGCGTGCGTCGGACCCGGTGCTCACCGGCCCTCCCCCGGCTGTGCGGGGTGACCGTCGTGACCCGGGCCGCCGAGCACCGCCGGGCGCGGCAGCACCGGCACCGTGCGGGGGCCGGGCAGCGGCGGGTCCAGCACCACCCCGGCGGTCCAGCCCGCGGCGGTCACCAGGACCAGGGCGAGGAGGAACGCGGCGAGGCGGGCGGCGGTGGGGACGCCCTCGGCCCGGGGGCCGGGCGGGACGGCGGACGGACTGCTCACCCCTGCGACGCTAGGAAGGCGGCGGCGCCCGGGGCCGCTCGCTGAGAGCCCGGCCGGGCCCGCGGCCGTTCCGGCGCGCCGGGCGGGGCAGTACTGCTCCGAAGGGATCAGGCCGCTAGTCCGGACGGACAGCGCCGCTCTCAGGTCCGCCCGCGCACCGGGCGCCGGGGGCTCAGGCCATGCCCAGCAGCATGACGACCATCGCCCCGTTCATGACGACCTCCGCGACGAGCGGCGGGCCGGTCCGGCGCGGGGCGGCGGGTGGCCCCGCGGCGGTGGCGGCGCTGGTCGCCGGGCCGGGCGCCGGGGCGGGGGCCGACGCCGC
>JAPLAT010000332.1 GCA_026393175.1 Pseudonocardiales bacterium | reverse complement strand
AGGAGCCGTGCATCAGCTTCGCCAGGTCGAACCCGGCCACATTCTTGATCACGTGCCCGCCGTTGTGGGCGACCGTGCCGTCGGCGAGCACGAGCGTGGTGCCGATGACCAGGTCGCGCAATGTGCCGTAGACCAGCGCGGACGGCCCCGCGTCGGCCGTGGCCAGCAGCCCGCCGACGGTGGCCCCGTCGGCCACGCGGGCGGCGTCGATCGACACGTGCTGGCCGTGCGGCGACAGCTCCTCGACGAGCGCGCGCAGCGGGGTGCCGGCGTGCACCGCCACGGTCATGTCGCCGGGGTTGTGGGTGATCACGCCGGTCAGGCCGGACAGGTCCAGCACCGCGTCGACGTCGTCGAGCCCGCCCGCCCAGCCCGCGGCGGTGCCTGCCCCGGTGACGGCCAGCCGGCCGGGGGTGTCGAGCACGGCGTCGCGGACGCCGGCGAGGTCGGTGGGCCGCAGTGTGGTGGCCACGGGTTCAGGGTTGGTCCTCACAGGCGCTCGATCACTCCCGCTTCCTCGAGGGGGTGCGGCCGGTACTTCCCGGGCCGCTCGCCGCACAGCCGCGGCGTGGGCAGGACCTTGCCCGGGTTGCACAGATTCTGCGGGTCGAAGGCGGCCTGCACCCGGCCCATGACGGCGAGGTCGTCCTCGGAGAACATCTTGGGCATCGAGCACGCCTTGTCGGTGCCGATGCCGTGCTCGCCGGACAGCGACCCGCCCATCTCCACGCACAGCTCGGCGATCTCGCCGGACAGCCGCTCCGCGCGTTCGGTCTCGCCGGCCGCCGCGCTGTAGAGCACCAGCGGGTGCAGGTTGCCGTCGCCGGCGTGGAAGACGTTCGCCACGCGCAGCCCGGCGTCGGCGCCCATGCCCGCGATCCGGTCGAGCACCTCGGCGAGCCGCGTGCGCGGCACGACGCCGTCCTGCACGAAGTAGTCGGGGCTGATCCGCCCGACCGCGGCGAACGCGGCCTTACGTCCCTTCCAGATCTTCGCCCGCTCCTCGGGCGAGCCCGCGATGTGCAGCCGGGTGCAGCCGTGCCGCTCGCAGATCTCCTTCACCTGCGCGAACTGGGCGTCGCACTCCTCGACCGGGCCGTCGAGCTCCACGACCAGCGCCGCCGGGACGCCGACGGTGTAGCCGGCGTGTACGGCCTCCTCGGCGGCCTCGATCGCGAGGGTGTCCATCATCTCCACCGCCGCGGGCACGATCCCGGCCGCGACGATGTCGGACACGACGTCGCCCGCACTGGCGATCGACGGGAAGTCCGCGAGCAGCGTGCGCACGGTCTCCGGCGTGCGCAGCAGCCGCACCGTGATCGACGTGGTGATCCCGAGCGTGCCCTCCGAGCCGAGGAACACCCCGCGCAGGTCCGGCCCGGCCTGCTCGCCGGTGTCGGTGCCCAGCGTGACGACCGACCCGTCGGCCAGCACGACCTCGCAGCTCAGGACGTGGTTGGTGGTGAAGCCGTACTTGAGGCAGTGCGCGCCGCCGGAGTTCTCCGCGACGTTCCCGCCGATCGTGCAGACCTGCTGGCTCGACGGGTCCGGCGCGTAGTACAGCCCGTAGGGCGCCGCGGCCGCGGTGATCTCCAGGTTCGTCACGCCCGGCTGCACGACCGCGCGCCGGTCGACCGGGTCGACCTCCAGCACGCTCTTGAGCCGGGCCAGTGAGATCACCACCCCGTCGGCGACGGGCAGCGCCCCGCCCGAGAGCCCCGTGCCCGCGCCGCGAGCGACGAACGGCACACCGTGCTCGTGGCAGATCCGCACGGCGGCGGCCACCTGCGCGGCGTCCCGGGGGAGCAGCACCAGCGCGGGCCGCACGCGGTACCCGGTGAGCCCGTCGCACTCGTAGGACCGGCACTGCACCGGGTCGGACAGCACGTCACGCGGGTCGAGGACCCGCTCGAACGCCTGGCGCACCGTCGCGTCCAGCGTCGCGTCCACCGTCATCGCGCCACCCCTCGTCCGCGGGCCCCGACCGTGCTCCCGCGCCGCTAGAGCTATCACACTCGCGGTGGATCCGCTGCCCCTCGGCGGCGAGCAGGATCCGCGGGATGAGCGAGCCCCCGCCCCCGCTTCCCGACCCGGACCCGGAGCCGCGGCCCGAGGGGGACCCGCCGCTGCGCGAGCGGTTCCGCAGCGGTGTCGTGGTCGTGGTGCTGGAGCCGCGGGACGGCGCGGCCTTCGCCCCCGACCTGCTCGGGCACGCCCGCGACCAGGGCCTGACCGAGCTGGCCGAGCTGCTCGCCGGGGCGGACCTGCCGGCGGAGCCGGCGATCGCCAGGGAACGGGTGGGGCAGGTGCTCGCCCGCGAGGAGCGGGCCCGGTCGCGCAACCCGCAGCGGTCCGGCCGCAGCCTCACCCTGTACTGGCGGCTCGACGCCGTCGCCTTCCCGGGCGACCTCGCCGAGCTGGCGCGCCGCATCGCGGAGTTCGACGGCGTCGACTCCGCCTACGCCGAGCAGGCGGTGGTGCCGGCGCCCCCGGTTCCGGTCCAGGAGGGCGGGGCGACCCCGGAGACCGCCCCTGAGACCACCGCGGACGCCCCTCCTCCGACCGCGGGCGCCACCGTCACGCGCGTCGCGCCGGCGGTCGCGCTCATGGCCCAGGGGCATCTCGACCCCGCCCCGGTCGGGGTCGGCGCCCGCGGCGTGTGGGGGCTGCCGGGCGGCACGGGGTCCGGCAGGCGGGTGGTGGACGTCGAGCAGGGCTGGGCGGAGACCCACCCCGCGCTCGCCGGCTTCACGGTCGCGCCGGACCCGCCGCGGGTGAACCGGGGCGGCGCGCACGCGGCGCACGGCACGCAGGTCGTCGCGGTCGTCGCGGCGGCGGCCGGGGTGCCGGTGCTCGGCGTCGGCGCGGACGTGCAGGTGCTCGGCTGCTCGCACTGGGACGGCGCCACCCGCCGCGGCTACAACGTCGTCGCCGCCCTGGACCGGGCGCTGGACCTGGTCGACCCCGACGGCGGCGACGTCCTGCTGCTGGAGGTGCAGCGCCACGACGAGGACGGCCGCGAGCTGCCCACCGAGACCGACCAGGGCGACCTGGACGCGATCGTACTGGCCCGCGACCTCGGCACCGTCGTCGTCGAGGCGGGCGGCAACGGCAACCGCACGCTCGACACCTGGTCCGACCCGGCCACCGGCCGGACGTTCGCCACGGACTCCGGGGCGGTCGTCGTGGGGGCGTCGGCGAGCGCGGGCGCCGGCGGCGGGCACCCGCGCTGGACGACCGCGGTGAGCGGCTCCACCTGGGGCGCCCGCATCGACTGCCACGCCTGGGGAGAGGGCGTCGCCACCGCGACGGTCGTGGCCGGCGCGCCCGGCTACACGTCCGGCTTCGGCGGGACGAGCTCGGCGAGCGCCATCGTCGCGGGCGTGGCGGCCGTGGTGCAGGCGATGCACGTCGAGCGCTGGGGCTTCCCGCTCGCGCCCGGGGTACTGCGCCACCTGCTGCGCACCGTCGGCACGCCGCAGTCGCCCGCCGGCGCCGCGGAGCCGATCGGCGTGCAGCCCGACCTGGAGGCCCTCGCCGCGGTGGTGCGGTCCGCCTGAAACCCTAGGTCCCGACGGGGAGCAGCAGGGCCACCGTCGTCCCCGACGGCGACGAGCCGACCTCGCACGTGCCGCCCAGCTCCTCGGCCCGCTCCCGCAGCGACGACAGCCCGACCCCCCGGCCGTCCGGCGCGGGGGTGAAGCCGCGGCCGTCGTCGCTGACCTGCACGGCCAGGTGCCGCTCGTCGCGCTGCACCCGCACCGTCGCCAGCGAGGCCCCCGCGTGCTTGAGGACGTTCGTCAGGGCCTCGGTGACCGCCCGGAACGCGGCCACCTCCACGGCCGCGGGCAGCTCGCCCAGGTCGCCCACCACGTCCAGCTCCACCCGGGGCCCGTGCCCGCCCGCCCGCTCGACGACCCCCTTCAGCGCGGCGGCGAGCCCGTCGTCCAGCGCGGCGGGCCGCAGCCCGTCGATGAGCTCGCGCACCTCGGCGGCGCAGGTGTCCAGGTCGGCGGCGAGGTCGGCGAGCAGCCCGGCGGCGGCGGTGTCGGCCGCCACGGTGCGGCGCGCGACCTCGGTGAGCATGCGGGTGCCCACGAGCGCCGACGCGACGCCGTCGTGCAGGTCGCGGCGCAGCCGCCGCCGCTCCTCCTCCCTGGCCAGCACGAGCCGGTCGCGGGCGGCGCGCAGGGCGAAGGCGCTGCGGCACGCCTCGGCGGCCAGCGCGGCCTGCCCGGCGAGGTCGGTGAGCAGGCGGGTCTCGGCGGCGGTGAACCGCTCCCCGGGCCGGCGGGCGGCGACGAGCAGCTCCCCGACCGGCTCCCCGTGCGCCACCATCGGGAACCGTTCCGGGGGCCCGCTCCACCGGCCGCTCTCGACGACCGTGGTGTCCTCGCCGCCGGCGCCGCTCACCCGCACGGCGGCGTAGGGGACCCGCAGCCCGTCGACGACGGTGGCGGCGATCTCCGGTAGGACGGCGAGCGGGTCGCGGACCGAGCCGAGGTGCCGTCCCAGCGCCGTGAGCACGGCGTAGGGCTCGTCGCGGCGCCCGTAGAGCAGCCGGTCGACGCCTCGGCCGACCCAGCGCTGCGCCGGCAGCAGCAGCGCGGCGACGGTGCCGGCCGCGAGGACCGAGGCGACCGGCGCGGTCGGCCCGCCGGCGACGAGGGCCCCGACGCCGGTGGCGACCGCGACGTAGGCGGCCAGCCCCAGCGCGGTCAGTGCGAGCCACACCGCGCCGCGGTGCACGTGCAGGTCCAGGTCGTGCATCTGGTGGCGCAGCACCGCCAGGGTGAGCGCGAGCGGCAGCGCCAGGATCGCGGGCACCCACCCGTAGGGCACCTCCAGCAGGTCGAGCGCGATGCCGACCAGGAGCAGCAGCGGCACCGGGGCGAGGCACGCGAGCTGCCCGCGCACGGCCCGCTCCGCCCGCCGCCAGCGCCCCACCAGCGACCCCAGCACGCCCAGCCCGCACGCCAGCACCACGGCCCACGCCCCCGCGAACACCAGCACGAGCACCCGGACCGGCTCGGGCAGCGCGGCCTCCGGGTCCCGCAGCAGGTCGGTGGGGGCGAGCGCGGCGGCCGCGGCGAACGCCACCGTCGCCACCAGGACGGCGCCCACCAGCACGACGGCGGGCGCGCGCCAGCGCCGCGAGGGCAGCCTGCCGTCCGGGGCGAGCAGCAGCAGGACGGGGACCACGGCGTAGGGCACCGTCCAGGTCCACTCGGCCAGCCACTGCGCCGGGGGCAGCACCGACCAGGCGGTGGCGAGCGTCGCCACGACGGCCGCCCCGCCCCCGAGCAGCATGAGCCGGCCCAGCGGATGGCCCGGCAGCTGGCGCAGCACGAACACCCCGAGCGGGGTGAACGACAGCGCGAAGGCCACGTTCACCGCGGCCGTCCGGGCGTCGACGGGGCCGGCCGCGCCCAGCACCGGACCCGCCACGGCCAGGGCCGCCAGCGTGGCCGCCACGCCGAGCAGCACCGGCACGGGCAGATCCGCGACCGCCTGGTCGGGCGGGCGGCGCGGCCGGTCGCGCCGCACGGTCAGTGCCGGAACCCGAGCAGGTGGTAGACGGCGTGCCACCCGGTGGCGGGACCGGGGTTCGCGTGCGACTCCAGCTCCCCGCCCAGGCAGGACAGCAGGTGCAGCACGACCGGCAGCTCCCCGCTGACCCGGGGGATCCGCCGCACCGGCCGCCCGCCGACGTCCAGCGGCGCGACGGCGCGGTCGAGCGCCACCTGGGTGCGGGCGAGGACGACGTCGATCCGGTCGACGAGCAGCTGCGGGTCGGCGACCACCTCGACGGGGTTCGGCCCGCCTGCCGGGTCGGGCACGGTCATCGGCTCCAGCGCACCGTTCACGACGTGCAGCTGCCGGCCCGCGCCGTCGTAGAACTCCAGCTGCGGCGACGGGTCGCCGACGATCTCCGACACGTGCTCCAGCAGCGCCTGCGCCGTCGAGACGTGCATGAACCCGTCGTCGGCCCGGATCGCCAGCACCGGTTCGTCCTGCACCACCCTCACCCCTGTCTCCCCGACCTGGAGCGGACTCCAGTCCGAGGGTCGCAGGTCGCGGCGGGGACGGGAAGGGGATGGGCCGTTCAGCCGTCACCCGGGACGCGCAGCCCGTGGTCGCGGGCCAGCAGCGCGGCCTGGACGCGGTCGCGGGCGCCGACGAGGTCGAGGATCCGCGACACCCGGTTGCGCACCGTCTTCTCCGCGACGCCCATCCGGGCCGCGATCTGGCCGTTGGACAGGCCCGCCGACAGCAGCGCGAGCAGCCGCACCTCGGTCGGGGACAGGCGGTCCAGCGGCGGGGGCAGCGTCGCGGGCGGGGGACCGGCGAGCGCGGCGGCCACCTGCGGGCCCAGCACCAGCCCGCCGTCGAGCACGGTCCGCGCCGCCCGGACGACGGTGTCGGGCGGGCTGTCCTTGAGCACGTAGCCCGTCGCCCCGGCGGCCAGGCACTCCCGCACCACCGCGTCCTCGCGGGTCATGGTCAGCACGAGCACCGGGCAGCCCGGGGTCCGGCGCAGCGCGCGCACCAGGTCGACACCGCTGCCGTCGGGCAGGCCCAGGTCGACGACGGCGACGTCCGCGGCCTCCACGGCGCCCAGCGCCGCCCCGTCCCGCACCGTGCCGGCCTCGACCACCCGGCCGACCCAGCCCTCCAGCCCCAGCAGCGCGGCCAGCCCGCGCCGCAGCAGCGGGTGGTCGTCGACGAGCAGGACGGTGGCACCGGGCTCGGGGTCGGGCACGGTCCGGAGCGTACGTCGGGACGGTGTCCCGGGGGACCGGGCGGAACTCCCGGCCGGGCCGGGACCGGGGCCGTCGTCGCGGGACCCGGGCGCGGACAGCGTCGGTGGCGTCCCCGAGGAGCCGACGGAAGAGGCCCGTGATGCCCACCCACCGCACCGTCACCACATCGGACGAGCTGCTGCGCCGCGTCGCCGCCGGGCACCCCGGCGCCTGGGCCGAGCTCATCGACCGGTACACCCCGCTGCTGCGCTCCCGCACCACCCGCTACCGCCTGCAGGACGCCGACGCCCACGACGTCATGCAGGTGACGTGGATGAAGCTCGCCGAGAACCTCGACCGCATCCACACCCCCGAGCACCTCGGCGGCTGGCTGGCCACGGTCGTGAGCCGCGAGTGCCAGCGGGTGGCGCGCGAGCGCGGCCGCGTCGTCCTGGCCGAGGACGCGGGCGAGTCCGACCCGACCCCGGAGGCCGGGCCCGAGCAGCGCGCGGTCGAGGGCGACGTCGCCGGGCTGGTGCGCGCCGCGGTCGCCGCGCTGCCGCCCCGGCGCCGGGCGCTGGTGCGCGCGCTGTTCGCCGAGGACCGCAGGCCCTACGCCGAGATCGCCCGCGACCTGGGCATGCCCATCGGCAGCCTCGGCCCCACCCGGGCCCGGACGCTGCGCGAGCTGCGGGGTGCCCTCGAACTCGCCGGACTGTGAACCGGGCGCCCGGCGGCTAGCGTGTCGGGCGTGACGCTCCAGATCGATCCCACCCTGCGCTCCTTCGTCGCCGACGAGCTGCTGCCGGGTCTCGACATCACCCCCGACCGCTTCTGGGAGGTCCTCGCCGAGCTGCAGGGCCGCTTCGCCCCGCGGATCGCGGAGGCCCTCGCGCGCCGCGACGAGCTGGCCGGGCAGGTCGACGCCTGGCACCGCGAGAACGGCGCCGGTGACGTCGCGGCCTACGCCGAGTTCCTCACCGGCATCGGCTACCTGCTGCCCGACGCCGAGGCGAAGGTGCAGGTCGACCGGGTCGACACGGAGATCGCCGACGTGCCGGGGCCGCAGCTCGTCGTGCCCGCGACCGTGCCGCGGTACGCGCTCAACGCCGCCAACGCCCGTTGGGGCTCGCTGTACGACGCCTTCTACGGCACCGACGCGCTGCCGCTGGACCACGAGCTGGCGAAGGGGTACGACGAGCGCCGCGGCGCCCAGGTCATCGCGGCCGCCGACGAGCTGCTCGACGAACTGTTCCCGCTCACCGCGGGCAGCCACGCCGACGCCACCGCCTACCGCGTGGAGGGCGACCGGCTGGTCGTCGCCACCTCCGGGGGCGAGTCCGGCCTGGCCGACCCGGGGCAGTTCGCCGGGCACGGGCCGTCCTCGGTCCTGCTGCGCCGCAACGGCCTGCACGTCGAGCTGACGATCGACCCGGAGCACCGGGTCGGGCGCCAGCACCACGCCGACGTCGCGGACGTGGTGCTGGAGTCGGCGGTCACCACGATCGTCGACCTGGAGGACTCCGTCGCCACCGTCGACGGCGAGGACAAGGCCGCGGCCTACCGCACCTGGCTCGGCCTGATGCGCGGCGACCTCGTCGCGTCGTTCGAGAAGGGCGGCGAGACCGTCGAGCGGCGGGTGCACGCCGACCGCGAGTACACCGCCCCCGACGGCTCGGCCCTGACGCTGCCGGGCCGCTCGCTGATGCTCGTGCGCAACTGCGGGCACCACATGACCACGAACGCGGTGCTGGCCGACGGCGCCGACGGGTCCGGGCACGAGGTGGCCGAGGGCGTGCTGGACGCGCTGGTGTCCGTCACCGCCGCGCTGCACGACCTGCGCGGGCTGGGCACGCACACCAACTCCCGCGCGGGCAGCGTCTACGTCGTCAAGCCCAAGCAGCACGGGCCCGACGAGGTGGCGCTCACCGTCGAGCTGTTCGCCGCCGTGGAGCAGGCGCTCGGGCTGGAGCCGGCCACCGTCAAGCTCGGGATCATGGACGAGGAGAAGCGCACGTCGCTGAACCTCGGCGCCTGCATCGCCGCGGCCGCGGACCGCGTGATCTTCGTCAACACCGGGTTCCTCGACCGCACCGGCGACGAGATCCACACCGACTTCGAGGCCGGCCCCGTCGTGCGCAAGGACGACATGAAGTCCACCGCGTGGCTGCTGGCCTACGAGGACCGCAACGTCGACGTCGCCCTCGCCGCGGGGTTCCCCGGCCAGGCACAGGTCGGCAAGGGCATGTGGGCCAAGCCCGCCGCGATGGCCGCGATGCTGGAGCAGAAGGGCGCCCAGCCCGCCGCCGGGGCCAACTGCGCGTGGGTCCCGTCGCCCACGGCCGCGACCCTGCACGCGCTGCACTACCTGCGCACCGACGTCCACGCCCGCCAGCGCGAGCTCGCCGGGCGCCGCACCGACCGGAACCTGCTGCTGGAGGTGCCGGTCCTGCGCGAGGACCTGACGGCCGAGCAGGTGACCCACGAGCTGGAGACCAACGCCCAGTCGATCCTGGGCTACGTCGTCCGCTGGGTCGGCCTGGGCATCGGCTGCTCCACCGTGCCCGACCTCGAGGGCGTCGGGCTGATGGAGGACCGCGCGACCCTGCGCATCTCCTCCCAGCTCATCGCGAACTGGCTGCACCACGGCGTCGTGTCCGAGGAGCAGGTGCGCGAGACCTTCGCCCGCATGGCCGCGCTGGTGGACGAGCAGAACGCCGGCGAGCCCGGCTACCCGGCCATGGCCCCCGACCTGGAAGGGAGCGAGTCCTTCCACGCCGCCCTGGACCTCGTGTTCGGCGGCCGGGCGGAGCCCAACGGCTACACCGAGCGCGCCCTGACGACCTGGCGGCAGAAGGCCAAGTCCCGCGCCTGAGCCCGCACCCTGGGGTCGCCGGCCCCGTCGCCGCTCTGCTTACCCATACGCACCGGTGCGCGGGTGTAAGCAGAGCGGCGCGAGGGTGCAGTGGGTCCGTGGCGGACCGGACGGACTGCGCCCTCGTCGTCGGCCCCTCGCCGAGGGTGCACGGAGTCGGGTCGTGACCGGACCGACGGCGATCTCGGGCTCGGCGGAACCGCCGCGGGGCCGCGTCCGTCCAAGGCCGGGTGCAGATCAGACCGGGAGTGCCGTTCCGCGGGTCCGCCGCCCTCGCCCGCGGTGCCCTGACCCGGGCCGTGCTGTTCGGGCCCCGGTTCCGGCGCCTGCTGCCCGACGTCCACGTCACCGCGGACACCGAGGTCGACCTCACGGTCCTCTCCCTGGCCGCGGCGGTGCTCGTCGGACCCCGGGGGGCGCTGTCGGGCTACTCGGCGGCCGAGGTCCTGGGCGCGTCGTGCGCCCGGCCCGGCACCCCGGCCGAGGTGACGGTGCTCGACGGCTACCGCAGGCGGCCCCTGCCCGGCCTGGTCGTGCACCACGACCGGCTCCGCGCGGACGAGGTGACGTGCGTCCGGGGACTGCCGGTCACCACGCCCGCCCGCACGGCCCGCGACCTGGCCCGCCGCGCACCCGGTCTCACCGAGGCCGTCGTCGCCGTCGACGCCGTGTGCCACCGGTGGGATCTCGACCCGGGCGCGGTGCTCGTGCCGGTGCCGGGCGCCCGGGGCGTCGCCCGGTTCCCCGAGGTGCTGCACCTGGCCGACGCGCGGTCCGGGTCGCCGATGGAGTCCCGCATCCGGCTCGCGGTCGTGCGGGCCGGGCTGCCCGCGCCCGTCCTCCAGCACCCCGTGCCGCTGGACGGGCACCCCTACCTGCTCGATCTCGCCTACCCGCGGGCGCGGCTCGCGATCGAGCACAACGGCGCCGAGCACCTCACCCCCGACCGGCACCGCCGCGACCTGCTCCGCGAGCAACTCCTCGCCGCCGCGGGATGGCGCATCGTCCGGTTCGACCCGTCGACGGTCCTGTTCCGCCCCGATCTGGTCGCGGCCCGCGTCGCCGCCGAACTGCGCGCCCGCCTGCCCCGGACGGACCTCACCCCGACCGTTCTGGGCTGAGCGGGCCCGCACCCCGTCCGGTGCGGGTCCGACGGGTGCACCCTCGCCGGCCGCGGTCGAGGGTGCAGTTCGTCCGACGGGCGGGCGACGGGGTGCACTCTCGGTGGCCTCAGCCCGGTCGAGGGTGCGGTCGGTCCGGTAGGAGGGCGACGGGATGCACTCTCGCCGGGCGCGGCGGAGGGCGCCGGCCGTCCGGCGGGGGACCGTCCCCGCCTCGCAGCCCCCGCCCCGCCCCGCGGGTCCGCCCTCATCGGCTGTAGCCGGGTCGAGAGTGCAGTCGGTCAGGCGCGGGGGCGACGGGGTGCACCCTCGGCGGTCCCGGCGGGATCGAGAGTGCGGTCGGTCCGGTGAGAGGGCGACGGGGTGCACTTTCGCCGGTCGCGGAGGGGCCGGCGTGGGGCGGGACGAGGTGGGACGCTCGGCGCTGCGGCGGGGACAGTCCGTCCGCTGGGGACATTGAGGTCGCCTTCGCCGGCCGCAGTGGGGTCGAGGGTGCAGTCAGTCCGCTGAGCAGGCGACGGGGTGCAC
>JAPLAT010000522.1 GCA_026393175.1 Pseudonocardiales bacterium | reverse complement strand
GTCCGGCCCGCCGGCCGCCCGGGTCCCGCCAGCGGCCGCCCTGGTCCCGGCTCGGGTCCCGCCCGCGGCCGGCCGCGCCCATGATCGCCGGGTTCGGGACATGAGGGCCACCCGTGGCGCTCGCGTCCCGGTCGCAGCGATCTCTGGGTCGGGCGGCCGGGAGCCGGGGCGCCCCGGGCCCACCCGGATCCCGCCCGCGGGCCGCCCCAGGCCCCGCGTCGGGTTCCGCCCGGATCCCGCCAGGGCCGCCCGGATCCGGCTCGGGTCCTGTCCGCGGGCCGGTGTACCCATGATCACCGAGACCGGGACATGAAGGCCACCGGTGGCGCTCACGTCCCGGACGCGGCGATCTTGGCGTCGGGCGGCCGGGGTGGGTGGCGCTCACGGGGCAACCCGGGCGGCCCATCGGGGTTCCCCCGGGGCCGCTCGGATCCGCCAGCGGGCCGCCCCGGATCCCGGCTCAGGTCGTGCCCAGATTCCGCCCGCGGGCCGGCCTCGGGTTCCGGCTCCGAGCCGGTCGCACCCATGATCACCAGGACCGGGACATGAAGGCCACCCGTGGCGCTCACGTCCCGGACACGGCGATCTTGGCATCGGGCGGCCGGGGCGCATGGCGCTCTCGGCAGCCCGGGGCGGCCCGCCGGGGTCCTTCGGGGCCGCTCGGATCCCGCCAGCGGGCCGCCCCGGATCCCGGCTCAGGTCCTGCCCAGATTCCGCCCGCGGGCCGGCCCCGGGTTCCGGCTCCGGGCCGGTCGCGCCCATGAGCACCCGGACCGGGACATGAAGGCCGCCCGTGGCGCTCACGTCCCGGCCACGGCGATCGTGGCGTCGCGCGGCCGGGGCCGGTGGCTCTCACGTCCCGGTCCAGCGATCTCGGGACCGGGCGGCCGGGGCGCGGGGCGACGAGATCCACCGTGGACGGCCCGGCGCCCGCGGCGGCCGATGCCCCGTCGCTGCAGGTCGGCGACGGGAGCGGCGGGCTCCGGTCCGTCGACCTCGGTGTCGTCCTGCACCCGCCCCCGGGGCCGGCGGCGATCCTGCGCGCGTGGCCCGGCCGTCGCAGACGACGAGCACGATGTCGGCACGGTCGCCCGCGCCCACGGCCTTCTCGGCCACGGCCAGCGCGGCGTGCAGGATCCCGCCGGTGGAGATGCCGGCGAAGATGCCCTCCTTCTCGACGAGCTCGCGGGTGCGGCGCAGGGCGTCGTGGCTGCCCACGGAGTACCGGCCGGTGAGCACCTCGGGGTCGTACAGCTCGGGCACGAACCCCTCGTCGAGGTTGCGCAGGCCGTAGACCAGCTCGCCGTACCGCGGCTCGGCGGCGACGATCTGCACGTCCGGGCGCTGCTCGCGCAGGTACCGCCCGGTGCCGACGAGCGTGCCCGTGGTGCCGAGCCCGGCCACGAAGTGGGTGATCTCCGGGCAGTCGCGCAGGATCTCCGGGCCGGTGGTGCGGTAGTGCGCGTCGGCGTTGGCCGGGTTGCCGTACTGGTAGAGCATCACCCAGTCGGTGTGCTCTGCGGCGAGCTTCTTCGCCATCGCGACGGCCTGGTTGGAGCCGCCGGCCGCGGGCGAGGAGATGATGCGCGCGCCGTACATCTCCAGCAGCTGGCGGCGCTCGACCGAGGTGTTCTCCGGCATGACGCACACCAGCGAGTAGCCCTTGAGCTTGCAGGCCATCGCCAGCGAGATGCCGGTGTTGCCCGACGTGGGCTCCAGGACCGTGCAGCCGGGCGTGAGCAGCCCGTCGGCCTCGGCCTTCTCGATCATGGCCAGCGCGGGGCGGTCCTTGATCGAGCCGGTGGGGTTGCGGTCCTCAAGCTTGGCCCACAGCCGCACGTCGGCGCTGGGCGAGAGGTTCGGGAGCCCCACCAGCGGCGTGTCCCCGACGGCCGCCAGCAGGGAGTCGTACCGGGTCATCCGCCCGCGACGGCCGGCAGGATCGTGAACGTGGAGTTCTCGCCGACCGGCGCCTCCAGGCCACCCGCGAAGCGGATGTCCTCGTCGTCGACGTAGATGTTCACGAAACGGTGCAGCTTGCCGTCGTTGACCAGGCGGCCGGCGATGCCCGGGTGCCGGGCCTCGAGGTCGTCGATCACCTCGGCGACGGTGCTGCCCTTCGCCTCGACGGCCTTCTCGCCGCCGGTGTGGGTGCGCAGGATGGTGGGGACGGACACGGTGACGGCCATGCGGGTGCTCCAGATCGGTTGCGTCGGGTGAGGGGGTACGGCGTCAGTTGTCGGGGACGTCGTCCGCGCCGGTGTGCGCGAACATGTAACTCTCCACGACCTCGACGTCTTCCTCGGTGACCACACCGTCCACGATGCGGAACGACCGGAACTCGTGCGTGTCCGGCTCCCGGGTGGAGACCAGCACGTAGTGCGCGTCCGGCTCCTGCGCCAGCCCGATGTCGGTGCGGGACGGGTAGGCCTCGGTCGCGGTGTGCGAGTGGTAGATCACCACCGGCACCTCGTCGCGGGAGTCCATGTCGCGGTAGAGCCGCAGCAGGTCCCCGGAGTCGAACTCGTAGAACGTGGGCGAGCGCGCGGCGTTGAGCATCGGCACGAACCGCTCCGGCCGGTCGGACCCCTCCGGGCCCGCGACCACACCGCACGCCTCGTCGGGGTGGTCCCGGCGGGCGTGCGCGACGATCTCGTCGACGAGGTCGGCCCGGATGCGCAGCACCCGACCAGCCTACGTGCCGTCCCGGCCGCCGCGCACCGTGGTGGGCGCGCCTCACACCGCCGCGGGAACCGGCGCGGGGTGACGGCCTCGCGGTCAGACCCGCCCGGGCCGGACCAGCGCCGTCGCGTCGGGCGGGACGAAGCCGTAGCGGGCGTACAGGCCGTGGGCGTCGTCGGTGAACAGCACCCAGCGGATCCGATCGGTGCCCGCGAGCATCGCCTCCACGAGCGCCTTGCCGACCCCGGCCCCGCGGGCGTCGTCCAGCACGAAGACGTCGGCCAGGTAGCCGAAGGACACCCCGTCGGAGACCGCGCGGGCGAAGCCGACCATCGCGCCGTCGCGGTAGGCGCCCGCGACCCGCCAGGCGCTGTCGAGCTGGGTCTCCACGTCGGCCCGGGTGCGCCACCGACCCCAGTACGCCCGGGTCGACAGGTACTCCCAGACGACGTCGCGGTCGACGCGGGCCGGGTCGGTGTCGATCTCCGGACCGCTCACCGCACCTGCATCCGGGCCTGCACGAGCGAGTCCTGCACGAACGTCAGCCACTGGTAGACCCCGATGTGCGGGGCCCGCGGGTCGGCGGGGTCGAGGTCGTCGGGCATGTCCTCGCTGACGTCGAGCGCGGTGCCCAGCGCGAGCCGCACGTCGTTGAGCGCGGCGAGCCAGGTGTCGGCCTGCTCGACGGTGAGCTCGACGCGCCCGCCGTCGGCCGGCAGCGTGTCCAGCACGAGCGCGGCTGCGGCGTCCTTGGCCTCGATGAGCTCCGGCTCGTGCAGCGAGCGCAGGCCGGCGGCGAGATCGGCGTCCTCGGTGGTGAAGTCGGGCAGCAGGCGGGCGAGCACGCGGTCGTCGGGCCGGGTGGACGGGCCGGTGCGCATGCCCGTGATCGCGGCCAGCTCGTCGGCGGGGTAGGCGGCGCTGCGCCCGGCGAGCATCTGCCGGACCTCGGTGACCAGGCCCCGCAGCACCGAGGACTCCTGCTCCTCCAGCGTCGCGACCAGGCGGGCCTTCGCCCCGCGCCCGGACCTCTTCCAGCCGTTCACCTACGAGCTCTTCTGCATCGTCGCCCACAGGCCCGCGGCGTGCAGCTTCGCCACGTCGGCCTCGATCTTCTCCTTGTCGCCGCTGGACACGGCGGCCTTGCCCTTGTGGTGCACGTCGAGCATCAGCGCGGTGGCCTTCGGCTCCGGGTAGCCGAAGAGCTTCTGCAGGACGTAGGTGACGTAGGACATGAGGTTGACCGGGTCGTTCCAGACCACGGCCTGCCACGGGACGTCACCGGTGACGTCCTCGTCCACGTGCGGATCGACCTGCCGGGTGGGCACGGGTAGCGGCGCGGCCATGCCCACCATGGTGGCACGTAGGCTCCGGCGGCATGACCGGTAGCCCGCAGACGGCCGGGGTCTCGACGGCCCTGCTGACCGACCGCTACGAGCTGACCATGGTGGCCGCCGCGCTCGCCGACGGCACAGCCGAGCGGCAGTGCGTGTTCGAGGTGTTCGCCCGCCGCCTGCCCGAGGGCCGCCGCTACGGCGTCGTCGCCGGGACCGGACGGCTCGTCGAGTCGATCCGGCGGTTCCGGTTCGGCGACGAGGAGCTGGCGGCGCTGCGCGACGTCGTCGACGCCGGGACGCTGGACTGGCTGTCCCGCTACCGCTTCTCCGGCGACGTGGACGGCTACCCGGAGGGTGAGCTGTTCTTCCCGGGGTCGCCGGTGCTCACCGTGCGCGGCACGTTCGCCGACGCGGTGATGCTGGAGACGCTCGCGCTGTCGATCCTCAACCACGACAGCGCCGTCGCCTCGGCCGCCGCCCGGATGGTCACCGCCGCCGCCGGGCGCCCGATCATCGAGATGGGGTCCCGGCGCACGCACGAGGCCGCCGCCGTCGCCGCGGCCCGGGCCACCTACCTGGCCGGGTTCTCCGCCACGTCCAACCTCGAGGCCGAGCGCCGCCACGGCATCCCCACCGCGGGCACGGCCGCGCACGCCTGGATCCTGCTGCACGACGACGAGCTGTCCGCGTTCTCCAGCCAGGTCAAGGCCCTCGGCCCGGAGACCACGCTGCTCGTCGACACCTACGACATCCGTCGCGGCGTCGAGCTGGCCGTGCAGGCCGCCGGGCCCGGCCTGGGCGCCATCCGGATCGACTCCGGCGACCTCGGCGAGCTCGCCCGCCAGGCCCGCGACCAGCTCGATGCCCTGGGGGCCCGCGACACCCGCATCGTGCTCTCCGGCGACCTCGACGAGTACGCCATCGCCGCCCTGCGCGCCGAGCCGGTGGACTCCTACGGCGTCGGCACCTCCGTCGTCACCGGGTCGGGCGCGCCGACCGCGGGCATGGTCTACAAGCTCGTCGAGGTCGACGGGCGCCCGGTGGCCAAGCGCAGCGCGAGCAAGGAGTCCCGGGGCGGGGCGAAGTCGGCGCTGCGCCGCTACAAGCCCACCGGCACCGCGGTCGAGGAGGTCGTGCACGGCGTCGGCGTGGACGTCGCGCCCGGGCCGCACGACCGGGTCGTGCCGGTGCCGCTGCTGCGCGGCGGCGAGGAGGTCGGCGGGCTGCCGTCGCTGGCCGAATCGCGGGAGCACCTGCGCGCCGCGCTCGTGTCGGTGCCCTGGGAGGGGCTCAAGCTCTCCCGCGGCGAGCCGGCGATCCCTACGGTGTTCGCATGACGCGCGCCCTGATCGTCGTGGACGTCCAGAACGACTTCTGCGAGGGCGGGTCGCTCGCCGTCGCGGGCGGGGCCGCCGTCGCCGGCGCCGTGTCGGTGCTCGCCCGGTCCGGCGGGTACGACCACGTCGTCGCCACCCGGGACCACCACGTCGACCCGGGCGACCACTTCTCCGACACCCCCGACTTCGTCGTCTCCTGGCCCCCGCACTGCCGCGTCGGCACGCCGGGGGCGTCGTTCCACCCCGAGCTCGACGTCGCCCCGGTCGAGGCCGTCTTCGACAAGGGCGCCTGGACCGCCGCCTACTCCGGGTTCCAGGGCACCGAGCCCGGGGGCGCCGCGCTGGCGGACTGGCTGCGGGCCCGCGGCGTCGACACCGTCGACGTCGTCGGCATCGCCACCGACCACTGCGTGCGCGCCACGGCCCTCGACGCCGCCGCGGCCGGCTTCGCCACCACCGTGCTGCTCGACCTGTGCGCCGGCGTGGCCCCCGACAGCACCGCCGCCGCCGTCGAGGACCTCCGCGCCGCGGGCGTGACGATCGGCTGACCCTCCGTCCCCCTCCCCCGCGAGTCGGGGCCTGGGTGCGCACGAGTCGGCCCCACGCCCGCGAGTCGGGGTCTGGGTGCGCGCGAGTCGGGGTCTGGGTGCGCACGAGTCGGGCCCCACGCCCGCGAGTCGGGGCCTGGGTGCGCATGAGTCGGGGCCGCGCGCCCGAAGGGCTCCCGGCCGGTGGTCAGCCGGGCGGGCAGGGGCCGGTCAGCAGGCGCGACGGTGGCGCGGCAGGCCAGGTCCCGCCGCACCCCGTCGACGCGAGCGCGCCGGGCGCCGGGTCCGGGTCGCCGTCGCCACCCGCGGGCCCGGGGCCGCCGGTGTCGCGGAAGGTCTGCCAGTACCGCGGGGCGGCCGCGTAGCTCGGCTCGGCCGTGGTCTGCCGCAGGGCGACGTCGAGCAGGCCGTCTCCGTCCAGGTCGCCGAGCGCCGCGTCCGGGGTGACGCCCGACACGCGGCCGGTGACGGCGGGCGCGTCCCCGCCCAGGTCGACCACGACGGCGACGGTGCCGTGCGCGCCCACGCCGAACGTCGCGACGCACCGCGCCCCGGCGCACGCCCCGGACCCCCATACCGGCAGGCGCCGGACCCGCCCGAGCGTTGCCCCCGATCCCCCGCACGGGCGACGGGGCGGCGGGTAGCCTCGCCCGGTGCCCGCGAAGACCGACCTCCCCGGCGTCGCCGAACTGCTGGAGGCGGCCGTCACCGCGGTGGGCGGCACCCGCCGGGAGGGCCAGGACGCGATGGTCCAGGCCGTCCGCGCGGCACTGAGCAGCGGCGAGCACCTCGCGGTGCAGGCCGGCACCGGCACCGGCAAGTCCCTGGCCTACCTCGTGCCCGCGATCCACCACGCGATCGCCAAGGACACCAGCGTCGTCGTCTCCACGGCGACGATCGCGCTCCAGCGCCAACTCGTCGACCGCGACCTGCCCAAGCTCGCCAAGGCCCTCCGGCCGCTGCTCGGGCGGGCGCCGACGTTCGCGATCCTCAAGGGCCGCCGCAACTACCTCTGCCTGCACAAGCTGCACGGCCCCGACGACGTGGACCCGGCCGACGAGCTGTTCGACCCCTTCGCGATCTCGGCCATGGGCCGCGCGGTCAAGCGGCTGCACGACTGGGCCGACACCACCGAGAAGGGCGACCGCGACGAGCTCGTCCCCGGTGTCACCGACGCGGTGTGGCGGCAGGTCTCGGTCACCGCGCGGGAGTGCCTGGGCGCCGCGAAGTGCCCGGTCGGCGACGACTGCTTCGCCGAGAAGGCGCGCGCCGAGGCCGGGAAGGCCGACATCGTCGTCACCAACCACGCGCTGCTGGCCATCGACGCCCTGGAGGGGCGGCCGGTCCTGCCCGAGCACGACGTCGTGGTCGTCGACGAGGCCCACGAGCTGGTCGACCGGGTCACCGGCGTCGCCACGGCGGAGCTGACCTCCGGCATGGTCGCCACGGCGGCGCGGCGGCTGGGCAAGCTCGTGGACCAGTCGGTGGCCGACCGGCTCGCCGAGGCCGGCGAGGGCCTGGCCATGGTGCTGGAGGACCAGCCGGTGGGCCGCTGGGACACGCTGCCGCCGTCCGCCGGTGCGGTGCTCTCCGCCGTGCGCGACGCGGCCGCGTCCTGCCGCACGTCGCTGGGCTCCGAGCGCCGGGAGGACCCCGAGGCGGCGGCCGGGCGCAAGCTCGCCCAGGCCGCGCTGGAGGAGGTCGCGACGACGGCGGTCCGCGTGCTGGACACGTTCGCCGAGGCCGACCCGGCGAAGCGCCGCGACGTCGTGTGGCTGGGCGAGCAGGGCCCCGACGGATCCCGGCACCGGGTGCTGCGCGCCGCGCCGCTGTGGGTCGGCGGCCTGCTGCGGGAACGGCTGTTCGGCCGCTCCACCGTCGTGCTCACCAGCGCGACGCTCGCGCTGGGCGGCAACTTCGACGCGCTGGCCCGGCAGTGGGGGCTGCCGCCGTCGGCCGTGGCGGACGCGCAGACCGACCCGGTGCCCGACCCCGACGCCCCGAAGTGGTCGGGCATGGACGTCGGCTCGCCGTTCGCGCACGCCCGCAGCGGCATCCTCTACGTGGCCAAGCGGCTGCCCCCGCCCGGCCGCGACGGGCTCCCGCCGTCCTACCTCGACGAGATCGCCGGGCTGGTCGAGGCCGCGGGCGGACGCACCCTGGGCCTGTTCTCCTCGATGCGCGCGGCAAAGCAGGCCACCGAGGCGCTGCGCGGGAAGCTCGACACGCCGCTGCTGTGCCAGGGCGACGACTCCACGATGCAGCTGGTCAAGCGGTTCGCCGAGGACGAGGCCACGTCGCTGTTCGGCACGCTGTCGCTGTGGCAGGGCGTGGACGTCCCGGGCCCGTCGCTGTCCTGCGTGATCATCGACCGGATCCCGTTCCCCCGGCCCGACGACCCGCTGGTCGCCGCCCGCCAGCGGGCCACCGACGCCCGCGGGGGCAACGGGTTCCTGCAGGTCTCGGCCACGCACGCGGCGCTGCTGCTGGCCCAGGGCGCGGGCAGGCTGCTGCGCGGCATGGACGACCGCGGCGTCGTCGCGATCCTGGACTCCCGCATCGCCACGGCCCGCTACGGCGGCTTCCTGCGGGCCAGCCTGCCGCCGTTCTGGCAGACCGACGACCGCGAGAAGGTCCACGCCGCCCTGCGCCGGCTGCGCGGGGCCTGACCCGCGCACCCCCCGGCCTGCCGCGCACGGCCCGACGTGCGCGGCAGGTCGGAAGGTGCGCTCGACGGGTTGTCCCCATCCAGGAGTGGCTGTCCACAGGTTCCGCGCAGGTGTGGCGTCACCCCGCCCGTGCTCTGAGGATCGGGGCATGGACCTGCAGTTCCGCCCCGACCTCCTCGCCCGCGGCTGGACCGATGCCGACCTGCGCAGGATGCGCCGCTCCGGTGAGCTCGACGTCGTTCGCCGGGGCCCTCGACCGGGTCCACGTCAGCCGGGACGGCACCGGCGGCGGCCGCGTGACGCGAGGTGTGCACCGGCACGTGGGGCGGCTCGACGCCGCCGAGATCGTGCGGCTCGGCGGCGTCCGGCTGACCTGTCCCGGTCGCACGGTCGTGGACGTCGCGGGCAGCGTGCCGTTCGACCGGGCGGTGGTGGTCACGGATGCCGCGCTCGCACCTCGCCCGGGCGACCGGCCGCCCCTGCTCGACCGGCCCGGCATGCTGCTCGCCCTGGCCGGCAGTGGTCGGGTCGGCCGGTCGGCCGCACGGCGGGTCGTCTCCTTCGCCGACGGCGGGGCCCGCAGTCCCGGCGAGTCCCGCAGCCGGGTGGCGATGTGGCGTGCCGGCCTGCCCGCCCCGGTGCTGCAGTACGAGGTCCGCGGCCCCGACGGGCGGCTGCTCGGGTTCGTCGACTTCGGCTGGCCGGAGCTGCGCACGGTCGGCGAGTTCGACGGCCGGGTGAAGTACGGGCGCCTGCTGAGACCGGGGCAGCGCCCCGAGGACGCGGTGTACGCCGAGAAGCTCCGGGAGGACGCGATCCGTGGCACCGACCTGGGGATGGTCCGGTGGACGTGGCCGGACCTCGACCGGTTCGAGCCGGTGGCGGGTCGACTGCACCGCGCGTTCCGAGCCGCGCATGCTCAGGTCGTCCGCGCATGGCCCGACATGCGCGGCTGACCACGACGTGCGCGGATCAGAGGTCGGGCAGGGTCTCCGCCTCCGGCAGGACGACCCGCAGGTCGGCGAGCACCTCGTCCAGGACGGGGGCGGTCAGGGTGCGCACGGTGAGCACGTCGCCTGCCACGTCCAGGGCGGCGAGCACGTCGTCGTCGGGGCCGAGGTGCACCCAGCCCTCGCCCGCCGGCACGTACTCGACGTCCAGCACGTCGGCCGCGCCGTCGTCCACGCGCAGGCGCGCCGCGAGCGTCTCCGCCCCGTCGGGTCCGAGCGGCCGGGGCGGGGCCTCGCGGGCGGCGGCCCAGGCGAGCAGGTCCTCCCCGGTCCCCTCGTCGAGCAGGGCGAGCAGGCCGCGCTCCCGGCCCGGCGGCACGACCAGGACGCCCCCGACGAGCTGGTGCCCCGGCCCGCCGTCGGGCACGGCGCGGGCGCACAGCAGCGTCCCCACCGGCACGGCGCGGCTCGCCGTCCGGTCGGTGACGGCGATCGGGTCGCCGGTGCGCAGGTCGCGCAGGTCGAGCCCCTCGCCCGGCCGGACCGCGAGCACCTCGTACACGGTGCGGTCGACGGCCGGCCAGGAGGCGCCCAGCCGCGCCTCGTCCTCGGGCAGCAGCGGGCCGCGGTCGCGCAGGAAGCGGGCGAACCAGCCCTCCTCGTGCAGCACCACGTCCACCGTCAGCGGGTCGGCGACCGCCCGCTCGAGGTCCTCGCCCGTGCCCATCCGCACGACGGCGGCGTCGAGCGTGGCCTCCTCGGTCTCCCGGCCGTACCGCTCCACGTAGGCGATCGCCTTGCGCCACAGCCAGCCCGCGCGCTCGGGCAGCGGCGCGGTGCCCGGCCGCCCGAGGTGGCACTGCTTGTACTTGCGCCCCGAGCCGCACCAGCAGGGCGCGTTGCGCCCCGGTTCCGGGCCGTCCGCGGTGGCGAACCGGGCGGCGAACGCCAGGTCGGGATCGTCGTCGGTCAGGCCGATCGCCCGCCACCGCCCGGCCGCCGCGGCCCCGTCGCCGCGGTCGGCCTCGTACCAGGCCAGCCGGTCCTCCACGAACTCCCAGCCGGGCGCCTCCACGCACGCCGCGCGCAGGTGCGACTCGGCGTCGAGCACCCGGCCGTCCCGCTCGGCCGCGACGGCGGCCATCCACCGGGCGACGGCGGCCCGGGACGAGCTCCCGGCCACGGCGACCAGCCGGCCGGTCACCGCGACGAGCGCCGCGGGGTCGCCGTCCGGCCCGAGCAGCTCCTCGGTGACGGCCTCCACGGTGTCCGGCCCGACGAGCAGGTCCAGCGCCCGGCGCAGCCCCGCGGCGTCGACGTCCGGGGCCGCCAACAGGTCCAGCACCTCCAGCGCGACGGTGGCCTCGCCGCCGGGGCCGAGCCGGTCGATGAGCCGGTCGTGCCGCTCGGCCTCCGCGCCGGCCGCCCAGACCTGCTCGGCGTGGGCGAACGCGCTGCCGCGCCGCTCCAGCCCCGCGGCCGCGGCCAGCTCCTCCAGCGGCGGCACCGGCTCGCCGAACGCGTCCCGGTCGGCCAGCCGGACGCCCAGGACCAGCAGCTCGGCCGGCACCGGCAGCCCCGGCTCGGCCAGCTCGGCGTCGTAGCGGTCGCGCAGGCGTTCGAGCAGGCCGGGCGGCACCGGCGGCTCCGCGTCGAGCGGGTCGAGGGTCACCGTCCCGTCGGACGCCACCCGCACGGCGAGCAGGGTCCCGGCGGGGACGTCGTCGAACCAGTCCTCGGGACCCACCCACACCAGGTGCCCGTCGTCCTCCTCCACGTCGAGCGGCCCGTCGTCGACGGCGGGCTCGGCGACGCCCGCGAACCCCGCGAGGTCGGTGTCGACGACGAGGAACCCGCCCGCGCGCTCCTCGTCGGTGAGCCGGCGGGTGAGCACGGCCCCGGCCATGAGCAGCGGGATGTGCACGACGACGTCGGGGGCGAGGAACGCGCAGTCCGACTCCGGGTCGTCGAGCACGTCGTCGGCGGCCTGCTGGACCAGGTCGTCGTCGGGAGCCAGCCCGAACCGGGCGGCGACGCGGGCCTCCAGCTCGCCCGCGCGGGCCGCCACCTGCTGCCCGGCGGCGTCGCGGAAGGCCGCGGCGACGTCCTCCGGGGCCGGCCGGGCGGCCGGGGCGGCGGAGCGGCGGGGCCGGGCCAGGACCCGCTGCCGGGGCTTGTTCACGCCGTCACGGTAGGCCGTGCGGTCACCGGAGCACGCGGCGGGCGAGCCGGGCCGCCGCGGACGGCGCGGGGTCCCACGGGTCGCGGTCTGCTGCCGGCCAGGCGTAGGTGGGGACGTCGCCGTCGAGCAGGTCGAGCAGGTCGGGCAGCCCCAGGTCCTCGGCCGACCACCGGTAGAGCCGGGCCAGCCGCGGGCGGATCACGCCGAAGTCCAGCAGGTGGCCGAAGCGGTTCTCGACGGTGAGGTAGGGGGCGGCGTCCTCGCCGAGCGGGTAGCGGTCGGGGAGGATCCGCGACAGCGACAGGAAGATCCCGGTCATCCCGACCCGGGGGTCACCGAGCAGCGGGGCGACCGGCCCGAGCCGGCCCAGGGCCAGCCGCGGCGCGGCCACCAGCGCGTGCGCGTAGAGCACCCGGACGAGCACCACGTTGAGGAAGAAGCGCTCGACGCGGCCCTCCGCGCGGGCCAGGTCCGCGTGCTCGAGGTAGGCGGCGACGATGCTGGTGTTGTGCGCGCGGTACCAGCGGCGCGCGGACGGGCGGAGCACGAACTCCAGTGACGCCGCCGCGCTCGGGGTCGACCCCGCCGGGTCGAGCCCGTCGGCGAGCGCCCGGGCCTCGTAGCCGTCGCGGATCAGGCGCTCGTTGACCGCCCGCCACCACGGGCTGGCTGCCGGGGTGGCGTGCGGCGGCCGGAGCAGCCCCCGGCGCAGCTGCCAGGACATGAACGCGACCGCCGCGCGGCGGTAGGGCAGGTGCCGGTCGCCGGGGCCGCCCCGGTAGAGCTCCCGCATGACGCGCAGCCGCGCGGCCGGGTCGTCGCGCACCAGGGCGACCGTCTCCTCGGCGGACCGCGCCGCCGTCCCGTCCCGCACCGACCGAGTATCGCCGTCGCGCGGGGGCGGGCGCGCCAGGCGCGTCAGGCGAGCAGCTCCGCCTGCAGCGGCGCCGGGAAGCGGACGGCGAACCGCACGGGGCCCAGCAGCTCCCGCACCTGCTCGGCGTGCGCGTCCAGCGCGGCCCGCGCCTGCGCGCCGACGTCGGTGAGCAGGCGCGTGACGATCTCGCCGTCGCGGCGCTGCACCCAGCCCCCGACGATCCGGCCGTCGACCCACAGGGCCGGGCCGCCGTTGCCGTTGCGGTCGAACAGCACCGGCACGTGCGCGGGATCGAGGTGGAACCCGCGCTGCTTCCACCCCATCGTCGACGGGTCGAGCCCCGGGAGCAGCCGGGCCGACGGGGGCGCCTCCGGGACCGGGTCGACGTCGTCGGGCAGCACCCAGCCCGGCCCCTCGTCCAGCTCCACCTCCACCGCCCCGACGTCGGCCAGCGCGGCCTTCGTGACGGCGACGGTCCAGCCCGCCCACCACTGCAGGTCGGCCTGCGTGGCCGGGCCGAACGCGCGCAGCCAGCGGCGGGCGAGCGCGGCCGCGGCCGGGCGCCGCCCGCCCTCGCCGAACCCGCCGGGGAACCAGTCGTCGGCCGCGGCCCACCGGTACTGGCCGTTGATCCACGTGCCGGTGGGCCGGGCCCGGATCACCCGCCCCTCGAAGCCGAGGACGAGCAGCACGCGGGTGTGCGCGGCCGTGGTGGTGGCGTAGGCGCCGCCCCCGACCGGGATCGGGCGGGCCAGCTCGGGCAACCGGGTGCCGATCTCGCGGGCGGTCAGCGGGCCGGTCTCGCGCAGCAGCGCCTCGACGTCGACGGCGGCGGCGTCCAGCCAACCCCCCGGGTCGGCGACGCCGCCCGCCGCCAGCATCGCCAGGGCGTTGCGCCGCTGCACCGCCGCGATCGTGGTGGTGGCCGCGTGGTGGGCCAGCCGGGCCGCCTCGTGCCCGAACACCCACAGCGTGCGCCGCATCGCGTGGTGGCGGACGAGCGAGCGCTCCTCGTACAGCGCCGTGCTCAGCGGCTCCAGCGCCGGGGTGCGCATCCGGGACGCCGCCGAGAGGTAGACCGTGACCGGGTCGGTGGAGTGCAGCGCCACCAGGTCGTCGGTGATCGCGACGACGTCGTCGGTGCGGTGCTCGGCGACGTGCCGGTGGCGCACCGCGAGCCGGGCCCGCCGCTCGGCGGCGTCGATCCG
>JAPLAT010000279.1 GCA_026393175.1 Pseudonocardiales bacterium | reverse complement strand
GTCGCGCAGGCCTCGAGGACGGCCCGGGTGAGCCTCGGCCAGGCAGGCGTCGGCGCAGGCGGTGCAGACCTGCGCGCAGTCGACGCAGGAGGCGATGCACTCCGCGAGGGCGTCGCGGTCGAAGTCGAACGAGGCGGGGGTGGCGTCCAGCATGGCGGCGGCACGGGTCATGTCCCTGGGCTACCCCGCCGGGCGCCGACGGATACGCGCCCGGTCACCCTCCCGGCTCGCCGGGACCGGCCAGCTCGTCGAGCACCACGCGGGCCTGCAGCGCGCTCGCCTCCTTGTTCTTGATCTCCAGCATGACGTCGACGTCCCGCCGCCGCAGCCGGCGGACGAAGCTGCGGAAGTGCTCGACGTCCAGCGTCACGGCGTGCGCGCCGGTCCGCCGGGCCGGGTCCTGCGTCGAGTAGTCGACCATGGGGGTGCCGTCGGCCGGTCCCCACGTGGCCATCGCGAGGTCGAGCCCGCGCAGCGGCGTCTCGCCGTCGTTGCGGATGCTGTGGTGCAGGGTGTCGAACAGCACGGGGATGCCGACGGCGGCGTGCAGCCGCAGGCAGTCGGCGAGGCTCGCGTCCCGCTCGTCGTTCTCGATCACCAGTCGGCTGCGCACCGACGGGGGCAGGGTGGCGTGCCGCTGCGCGAAGACCTCCATGCTGCGCTCGGCGTCCCCGTGCCGGCCACCGAGGTGGATCTGCACCTTGTGGGTCGTGTCGAGGCCGAGCGCGTCGAGCAGGTCGGCGTGGTAGGTCAGCTCCGCCACGCTGCTCGCGCGGGTGGCCTCCGACGGGGAGTTGAGCACCACGAACTGCCCGGGGTGCAGCGAGATCCGGAGGTCGTGCGCCCGGACGTACGCCCCGAGCCCGGCCAGCTCGGCGGCGAACCGGCCACGCCAGTCGTATCCCGCGGCCACCGGGTGCGAGGCGAACGGGACGAGGTTCGAGGTGATCCGGAAGAACAGCAGCCGGTGCTCGACGTTCCAGGCCAGCAGCCGGCGCAGGCAGGCGAGGTTGGCGGCGATCGTCTCCGTCATCCGCTCGTCGGAGAAGGACGCGAGCCGGAACGTGCCGGTGCTGCGGCACGCGAGCGCCTGGTTGATCGCGGGGTACCCGAGCTTCACGCCCGGCACGGTAGGCGGCGGACGGCGGCCGCGGGCGGTGGAGCGCGCCGCCCACCCGGGAGGGCGGACCTCCCCGAGGTGGCGGCGGGCCCGCGGCGGTTCACCGCCCGGATCGCGGGTATCCGCAGGTCAGGACGGGCGACCGGCCCGTCCCCTTCGCCCTTGGGGGCCCGCATGAGCCGTCCGTCGCCCACGACCGCACGCCACCCGGTGCAGGTCGCCGCGCTCGCGGTGTCCGTCGTCTTCCTCCTCGTCGGCGTCCTGGGGTTCGTGCCCGGGATCACCACGAACTACGACCGGCTGGCGCTCGCCGGCCACGACTCGGGCGCCCTGTTGCTCGGGGTGTTCGCCGTGTCCGTGCTGCACAACCTCGTGCACCTGGCGTTCGGCGTGATCGGGCTGGCGATGTCGCGCACCGCACCCGGCGCGCGTAACTACCTCATCGGCGGCGGCCTCGTCTACGCCGTGCTGTGGATCTACGGGCTGGTCGTCGACCACGACGGCCCCGCGAACGTCGTGCCCGTCAACGACGCCGACAACTGGCTGCACCTGGTGCTCGCGATCGCCATGATCGCGCTGGGCGCCCTGCTCGGCCGCACCACGCGCACGCGGGCCGACCGCCGACCCTGATACCGGACTGTACTTATATAAGCCAGAGTTGGTACTGTCCGTCCGTGCACGCGTTCGACGTCCTCGGTGACCCGGTGCGCCGGCGCATCCTGGAGCTGCTCGCCGACGGCGAGCGGACCTCCGGCGCGATCACCGACGTGGTCCGGGCGGAGTTCGGGGTGTCCCAGCCGGCCGTCTCGCAGCACCTGCGCGTCCTGCGCGAGAGCGGGTTCGCGTCGGTGCGGGCCGCGGGCGCCCGGCGGTTCTACGCCGTCGAGTCCGGGCCGCTGAGCGAGGTCGACGCGTGGCTGGACCGCTTCCGCCGGATGTGGGACCAGCGCCTCGACGCCCTGGGCACCGAGCTGGCCCGGGGCAGACGGGCCGCGCGGGGTCCGGCCGGCGGGGGGCGCACCCGCCCGGCCGGGTCCGGCACCGATCCGGACGAGACCGATTCCTCGGTGAGGGAGAGCTGACGATGAAGGACGTGCTCGATGAACTGGCCGCGGCCCGCCGGACGATGGGCTCGGCGACCCTGCCCGCCGGTGAGGCCTACACCGTGGAGCTGCGACGGCGCTACGACGCGCACCCCGACGACGTGTGGGACGCCCTCACCGACCCCGTGCGGGTGGGCCGCTGGATGGGACCGGTCACCGGCGACCTGCGCCCCGGCGGGGCGTTCGCGCTGGACAGCGGCGAGTACGGGGAGATCCTGCGGTGCGAGCCGCCGCGCCTGCTGCGGGTGTCCTGGATGTTCGGGCCGGGGGCCGACGAGTGGCCGGGCACGAGCGAGGTCGAGGTGCGGCTGTCCCCCGGACCGGCCGGGGACACCGAGTTCGAACTGGTCCACGCCGTGGCCGCCGGAGAGCCCCTGTTCCCCACCTACGGCCCCGGTGCGACCGGCGTCGGCTGGGACCTGCACCTGCTCACCCTCGCCGGGTTCCTCGGCGACGGCGACGTCCTCGACCACGAGGAGTTCCCGGCCTCGCCCGCCGGACGGGAGTTCGTCCGGCGCAGCGCCGCCGCGTGGGGCGAGGCCCACCGGGCCGGCGGCGGGGAGGTCGACCACGTCACGGCCGCCGTCGGGGCCACCACCGCGTTCTACCTGCCCGCCGACGAGTCCTCGGCCCGCACGGGCGGGGCGACGCCGGGCTGAGCGGTCGATCGGCGGCGGGCCGGGTGACCCCACCGTCGCCGGCGGGGGGCAGGTCCGGCGCGACGTCCTGCAGCCGGTCCGACACCGCCGGTCGCACGCATCCGCGGTGTCGTGTCCGGCGGGGCGTGGCGACGGGGTCGGTGGCAGGCTGCCCCGGTGGACGACGGGCGGCCTCTCATCCTCACCCTCCGCCTGGACGCGGCGTCCCGGGCCCGGTTCGACGCGCTGCGCCGCGCGCACTTCCCGCCCGCGCGCAACCACCTGTCCGCCCACGTCACGCTGTTCCACGCGCTGCCCGCCGACCACGCCGGGGCCGTGCACGCCGACGTGGCGGACGCGGCGCGCCGCCCGCCGTTCGACGTCGAGGTGGCCGGCCTGCGCTCCCTCGGCCGCGGCGTCGCCTACGTCCTGCGCTCCCCCGCGCTCGACGCCCTGCGCGCCGCGCTCGCGGCCCGCTGGGCGCCGTGGCTGACCCGCCAGGACGCGCAGCGGTTCGCCGCGCACGTCACCGTGCAGAACAAGGTCGAACCGGCGGCCGCGCGCGCCCTGCTCGGCGAGCTCACGGCCGGCTTCCGGCCCGGCACCGCCCGGGCCGAGGGCCTGGACCTGTGGCGCTACGACGGCGGCCCGTGGGTGGCCGACGGCGGCGCGGCGTTCCGGCCGGACGCCCCGGGCTGAGGACACCGGCGCCGGCCCACGACGGGAACGTCGTACGCGGGCGGTCGGGGACGGCGTCGGCGACCGACCTCGCGTCGCGGCACTCGCCCGTCGACCGAGGTGGTCGGCCTCACAGCGTCCGGGCTTGAGCCTGCCGCGACGGCACGGCCTTTCCTGGTGCTCCGCCGAGCGGCCGCCGGTGGCCCGACCCGTGGAGGATCCTGTGCGCTCGCCCAGCCGCCCCGACCCGCCCGGCCGCCCGGTGCGGCACAGCCCCGCGGTGTACTTCGCCTCCTACGGGCTGTCGCTGCTCGGCGCGGGCATCTCCAGCGTGGTCCTGCCGCTGATCGTGCTCGAGCGCACCGGCGACATCCTGGCGGCCGGGATCCTCGCCACCGTCGGCACGGCCGCCTCCGCGGCCACCGGGCTGGTGTCCGGGCTGATCGTCGACCGGATCGACCGGCGCACCGTCTCGATCGTGTCGGACCTGCTCGCGGCGGCCGCGGTCGCCGCGCTGCCCGTCGTCGACGCGCTGTGGGGCCTGGACATGACCTGGTTCCTGGTGCTGGCTCTCGTCGGCGCGGTGATCCGGGTGCCCGGCATGACCGCACGCGAGACCCTGCTGCCGGCCGTGGCCCGGCTCGGACCCGGCACCCCCGGCCGCCTGGACCGGCTGGTCGCCACCCGCGAGACCGTCGGCAACGTCCTCCTCCTGGCCGGCCCCGGCCTGGGCGGGCTGCTCGTCGCGGTCCTCGGGCCGACCCCGGCGCTGATGCTGGTCACCGCCACCACCAGCCTGCTCGCCGCGGCGGTCACCCTGCTGCTCGACCCCCGCACCGGACGGGTGCCCCCGCGCGAGCGGAGCGTGCCCTTGGCGGGCGGGGCCGTGCGCCGGGCGGGAGCCGATCTGCTGGTGTCGTGGCGCTTCCTCGGCCGCGACCGTCTCGTCCTCGGCGCCACACTGATCAGCGCCTCGCTGATCGCCGTGCTGAGCTCGCTCCAGAGCACGCTGATGCCCGCCTACTTCACCGCCCAGGGCCTCCCCGGTCTCACCGGCCTCACCCTGAGCGCCATCGCCGCCGGCAGCATCGCCGGTTCGGCCCTGTTCGCCGCCACGGCCGGCCGGGTCCGCCGCCGCACCTGGTTCGTCATCGGCATGATCGGCACCCTGGTCGGGTTCGCCGCGCTCGGCACCATGGCCTCGCCCTGGCTGGTGCTCGGCGGCGCGACACTGGTCGGGCTCACCACGGCACCGGCCGGAGCCGTCCTCGGCATCCTCGTCGTCGAGGCCACCCCGGACGGGATGCGCGGGCGCGTCCTGGGGGCGCAGAACACCGTCATGCTGGCCGCACCGGCGCTGACCAGCGCCCCGCTGGCCGCCGTGGCCGCCGTCGCCGGGCTCCCCGCCGCCGGGGCGGTCCTCGCCGGTCTCGCCGGTGTCACCGCGATCGTCGCACTGATCGCGCCGGCGTTCCGCAGGCTCGACGACCGGCCGGACGGGCCGTCCTCCCCGCACCCCGTGATCGGGGTCGTCGGGGCCGGTCCGAGCTCCGTCGACATCGACCCCGAGCACCGCGGCGACGACCGGCGGGCCGGAGCGGCGCGGGCCGGCTCGCCGTGGCCGCCGTGACCGTCGTCCGCCCGGCTCGTCCGGCTTGACGGTGCCGCGGCGGCACGGTGTCGACTGGGCGGCATGACGACTGCCTTCGAACACAGGATCGTTCGATTCGAGCTGGGCTGGGCGGGGTTCGACTACGCCGGCATCGAGCGCCGGCTCAGCGACCTCGGCGCCGAGGGCTGGGAGGCGGTCAGCACGCTCCAGCCCAGCATCGGCGCCGCGGCCACCGAGATCGTGGTCCTGCTCAAGCGGACCCGGTGAGCCAGGTCGGACCGGCCGGCCGGCGTGATCGAGAGGATCACGCTGCGCTCGAGCGGGCTCGCCTGGTCGGTCAGTCCGCTGCGGCTGAGCACGATGGCGTCGGAGGGGTCGGTCATGCGCCCGCTGCCGCCGAACGCGTCGGCAGCAGCTCGCCGCGGACGGCGTGTCCTACCTGTCTCACGTCACCGCCTCGGTTGGCGGGGTGACCGGCTGCGAGGGGTCCACGACCGGGGTCGGGGTCAGGCGCGGACGTTGACCGTGGCCATCATCCCGGCGTC